>WJMC01000045.1 GCA_014728145.1 Candidatus Zixiibacteriota bacterium
ACCATCGATAGTGGCCACATATTCAAGCCTGTGTTCCACCCCTGGAAATTGTTCAAATACGTCACTTATCGTTTCCGCAGGGACACCTGCCAGAAGCGCGGCGGCACCGGCGGCCATGGCGTTCTCGAGATTATGAGGTCCGGGAATCGAGATCCTCTCGACTGTTCCAAGGCTGCCTGTCATTTCATCTATTTTATATTTTATTTCATCACCTTCCAGGTAAACTCCCGGCAGAGTTTTCCGGGCCCGGGAAAAGTATACTTTCCTGACAGGGAAATCATCTGCCAGCTTACAGAGATAATCGTCATCGGCATTGACGATCAGATTGTCCCGGGCTGACATATTCTCAGCGATCCGCAGTTTGGTCTCGGCGTAATCTTCAAAGCGACCATAACGATCCAGATGATCCGGGGTCAGGTTCAAGATCATGCCGATCTCGGGGCGGAACTCAAAAATCCTTTCAAGCTGGAAAGACGAAACTTCCAGAGAGACCCAGGCCTTGGCCGAGAGGCTGTCGCTGACTTCTGAGAGCGGGTAGCCGATATTCCCGGCCGTGGCAGATTCAAAACCGGCAGCTTTGAAGATCTCTCCCAGAAGTGAGGTCGTAGTTGTTTTACCATTGGAACCTGTAATCGCCGCCAGGTGAGCGTCACACATCCAATAAGCCAGTTCCAGCTCGGAAAACACCGGCACCCCGCACGATTCGGCGGTCAGGATAATCGGGATATCTCCGGGCACACCGGGCGACACCACCAGGTAATCGACATTCTCAAGGAGACGGTCGGAATGACCTCCGGCCTCATACTCGATCTCATACTGCCTGAGTTCGGCGATTTGGGAGGAGAGCTTGTCTTCATCCTGAAAGTCGGATACAAACGGCCGTCCCCCCAGCCGTTTGACAAGCCTGGCGGCCGCCAGCCCTGAACGAGCCATGCCGATTATACCGACTGTACGATTTAAAACCCTGTCAACCCGCATAAAATTTATCTGATCTTTAATGTGCTCAAAGTCAAGAGTGCGCATAATGCTCCCAGTATCCAGAAACGAACCACAACTTTCTGTTCCGGCCATCCGCTCAATTCAAAATGATGGTGGAGAGGAGCCATTTTGAAAATCCGCTTACCCCATAGCCTGTATGAGATAACCTGCAAAATGACAGAGAGCGCCTCTGCAACAAAGACTCCTCCCACTATCAATAACAGTAATTCTTTTTTCAAAAGTATAGCCACCGCTCCCAGGCCTCCGCCCAGAGCCAGAGCTCCGGTATCTCCCATGAAGACCTGCGCGGGATGGCTGTTGTACCATAAGAATCCGAGCCCGGCACCGATTGCCGCCCCGCAATAGATAGTCAGTTCGCCGGCGCCTTCGAAGAAACTAATGCCGAGATAACTCGAAAAATCCGCCCGCCCGGTGACATAGGCAAATCCGGCAAAAGCCAGAAAACTCATTCCGGTCAATCCGATCGCAAGGCCGTCAAGCCCATCGGTCAGGTTGACAGCGTTCGATGAGGCGGTCAGGACCAGTATCACGAACGGAATAAATAAAATGCCGAAACTGAGGACGTATTCCTTTAAAAACGGTATCTCGGTAAAACCGTTGAATTCCGGGTCAGGCGGTGAATAGTACAGAATCGTCCCAAAAACCAGTCCCAGCAGGATCTGCCCCAAAAGCTTGTATTTTCCGACCATACCCTTGGGCTTTTTCATGATAGCTTTCATGTAGTCATCCATGAAACCCAGGATACCGAGCCAGACAGTTACCAAAAGAATCAACTGCACGAAACGGCTGTGCAGATCCGCCCACAGGAGAGTTGGAATTATTATGGCTGTCAGTATGATGATTCCGCCCATCGTGGGAGTACCTTCCTTGGTGTAATGCGACTGCGGTCCCTCTTTTCGAATCTTTTCGGTGACCATGCTGGATTTCAGATAGCGTACGATGAAAGGCCCTACCAGGAGCGATATCATAAGCGCAGTGATAGTCGCCGCAGCGGTCCGGAATGTTATGTAGCGAAAGATATTGAAGAAACTGATGCTGTCAGTCATGTCATAGAATAGTTCGTAAAACATCAGATTTCTCCTATCAGTCTGGATTTTAATTCAGCGACCACCTTGTCGAATCTCATCGCGCGTGAGGCCTTGACCAGAATGATGTCGCCTTCCATGATCGTTTCCATGAGGCATTTCGCGGCTTCATCGGTGGTAGCGAAACTCTCGATTTTGTTATCATCGTAGCCACAGGCGACCGCCCCGTTGGCAATCTTGAGCGCCAGCTTACCGGCGGTTATAAGCACATCCGGTTTGTTTTCAGCCACCATCCTTCCGACCTGCTCATGCAGTTTTAGCTCCTGCCTGCCCAGTTCTTTCATGTCACCCAGAAAAGCGATTTTTCGGCCGCCCTCGTCAATATCATGCAAAACCTTCAAGGCATAACTCATTGAAGTCGGATTGGCATTGTAACTGTCATCGATTAATGTCACATTGGTGAGCTTGACCACTTCCATGCGCGATGATCTGCCCCGGTAAGCTTCCAGGGCCGGCTTGATCTCTGCAATCGACAGACCGATCCGGCCGGCCACCGCGCAGGCGGCCAGGGCGTTATAGAGGTTGTGCAGTCCCGAAGCCTGGAGATGAATCGACTCTCCGCTGAGCTCAAATATTACGCGCCCATAGCTGTTAGAAGAGAATCGTGCCGGACGTATATCGGCAGGACTATTGACCGCGAAACTGACCTTCTCCCGAACTTCAGACTCAAACCTGTCTTTCAAAAATGAGTTGTCGAGGTTGAAGAACGTGACAGTCGATTCTGAACTGTGCTCGAGGATCTCAAATTTGGCTTTAGCGATATTTTCAAGCGACCCCATCGTTTCCAGATGAGCGGGGCCGATATTAGTGATCAGGGCATAATCAGGATCGACCATTTCGGTCAGGGTGGCGATCTCTCCCGGGTAGCTCATGCCCAGCTCCAGTACGCAGATATCATGGGTGTCATTGAGCATCGCCAGGGAAAGCGGTATTCCATAGAGGTTGTTGAAATTGCCGGGTGAGCGGAAAACATTGTACTTTACGGCAAGGCAGTCGGCGATGATTTCCTTGGTTGTGGTTTTGCCGTTGGTGCCTGTAAGTGCAACTATCGCGGGGGAGAATTTATGTTTCCACCAGAGAGCAAGCCGGCGCAATGCGAGTTTGGTATCATCTACCGCTACTGCGCGCGGTTTGATTTTTTCAGGAAGGTCGGAGATAGAATTCTTTTCGACCAGAAACAGCGCGGCGCCATTTTTACCGGCCGGTTCGACATACCTGTGCCCGTCATTATAATCGCCTTTGATCGCCACAAACAGGTTACCCTGTTCAATCGTCCGGCTGTCGATCGAAAGACCGTTGAATGCTATCTCTTCCGCGGGTTCTCCGATAATCTCCGCATCGAGTATTTTTTTGAGGTCGCCTAACTTCCCTGTTATCACCTTCGGCTTATTCCAATCCTATGTCTGGGTCACCTCCCGCACTATAACACGATCATCAAAATCCATTTTGTCCTTGCCGACAATCTGGTAGTCCTCGTGACCTTTGCCCGCAATCACGACTATATCGCCTGTTTGGGCAAGTTCGAGTGCCTTGGCGATAGCCTCCCTGCGGTCACCGATAACATGCGCTTCCCTGGAGGAATTCAGCCCCTTCTCGGCATCAGCCAGAATCGACTGGGGGTCCTCTGTGCGCGGGTTATCGGTTGTCAAAACGACCACATCGGCAAACTCCGAGACTGCTTTGGCCATCAGCGGACGTTTCTCCTTGTCACGATCACCGCCACATCCAAAGACGGCAATCAGACGTTTTTCATCGGCAAGTTCCTTGGCAGATTTCATCGCATGTGACAATGCGTCAGGCGTATGAGCATAATCTATGAATACTTTGTAATCTTTATCGAGATGAACCGGCTCCATCCGTCCGGGCACAAATGTCATCGCTTCCAGCCCGCGCTTGATAGTGTGCGGATCGACACCGGAAGCCAGCGCTACGGAAGCGGCACAGAGCGCGTTGTTCAGGTTGAAACGACCGTTTAACTTCAGGTGAACTTCGACATCTCCCAGGGGCGTATACAGTAGAAATGTAAAACCGTCGTCCACTTTTTCAACCTGGCCGATGCGGACATCCGCCTTCGGATTTTCCATCGAGTAAGCCAGGTACGAGGATTCCGCGCGAGCCAGGAAAAAATCATAATTGGGATCATCCATATTAAGCACCGCCCACTTATCCTTGCCCTTGACCTTGTCAAAAAGCAGGGCTTTTGCTTCACGGTATTCCTCCATAGCGCCGTGAAAATCGAGATGATCCTGAGTCAGGTTAGTAAGCGCCACCACATTGAAATCAATCATCCGGACCCGGCCTGTTTTGAGTGCGTGCGAAGAGACCTCCATAATAACATTGCGGAGTCGCTCCTGGAGCATAATCGACATCAGCCTTTCCAGGTGCAGAGATTCGGGCGTGGTATTGAAAGCCTTAAACTGATAGCTTCCGGCCATGTATTCGATCGTGCCGATAAGACCGGAACGCTTCATCCGCTGGTCGAATATCGACTTGACCATGTAGACGGTAGTGGTCTTGCCGTTGGTGCCGGTGATTCCGGCCACCTTGAGCTTGCGTGACGGGAAATTATAAAATCGGGCGGCCAGAAGAGACAGGGCATGACGCGCGTCCGGAACCTTGATTACGCATTTGGCATCGTAGTCGCCATCTTTTTGGCATACAATCGCATCAGCCCCCTCTTTGATAGCATGATCAATGAACTCATGACCATCCTGAATCGATCCGATCATGGCCACGAACATATCTTCAGGATTGATCAGGCGCGAATCATATTCTATTTTTGCGATCTCGATTTCGGGATCACCTTTGACTTCTTTCTCCGGCAGTATACTGATTAGTTCGGATACTTTAATGGCGCACCTCCCCGTCTTTTAATTTGCATATCAGCCTGATGGACTCATCGCGCGAGATATAACTATTACCTTCGGGTAAGGATTCGATGACATCGCCGTTACCCTCGATCGAACAGGCCAATCCAAGTTCAATCACTTTTTGTACAGCTTTACGGGCAGACAAACCCCTTAAATTCGGCAGAAAAACAGCATTCGAGTCCAGTTCGGCGTTTATACTGATAGATCGGCTGGTGTGCGTGATTCCTTCAGGCTTATCGGTCCGGGAATCTATCTCCTTATTGAACAGCGAGTTACTACTATCCCGGAAGATTTCCTCCGGAGGGGTGGCGAATTCCAATGGGGGCTGATTGCGTCTTTGTTCAAGCTCCACAATCCGTTTCGCGGCCCGCGCAAATGCAGGCCCGGCTGTGATCCCGCCGTAATTGATCTTTTCCGGTTCATCTATTACAACGATTGCGGCAAAGCGGGGATTTTCACGCGGGAAGTAACCTCCAAAAGAAGCCATGTAACGGGATTTATCGTAGCCACCTTCGGGATCCGGTTTTTCAGCGGTCCCGGTTTTGCCGGCAAAAGTGATACCGTCAGTTAAGGCATAATGAGCGGTGCCGGTGTCGACCACAAGTTCGCACAGCTCTTGAAGCTGTGCAGTCGCTTCCGGTGAGAAAATGCGTTTTTGAATTTCGGGGTAAAATTTTTTGATTGCGGAACCATGCCTCGAGACCACTTTCTCCACCAGCATTGGTTTCATCATGATTCCATCGGAGGCCACCACTCCAAACACGCGCGCCATCTGCAGAGCTGAAGCTGAAACCTCATGTCCGATCGAGAGCATGGCGCAGTAGTATTCCGACCAGACCTCGGGTTCATGCAGTCTGCCGGACGGTTCGCCGGGAAACTCGAGTCCGGAGGAAAGACCGAATCCAAATTCACAGGCATACCGAAAGAGCTTTTTGGGTCCGAGCCTGAGCGCCAAGCGCCCGGTGGCGACATTGCTGGAAAGTATAAAGGCTTCAGCCTGGGTTATTGTATCGAGTTCTTTATCATCTCTGACCCTGATATTGTTAAAGCGAAATTCGCCGTGGCCGGCCCAGATCGTATCCTCCAGATCGATTAAGTCCTCTTCTAAAAGTGCACCGAACACGATCGTTTTGAAGGTACTGCCCGGCTCGAAGAGATCACAGATCGCCGAGACTTTCGGGATCCTGGTGTGTTCGACGGGATGGTTCGGCTGTACATTGCACATTGCAAGTATTCGACCGCTTTCGGGATCTATCAAAACTGCAGTTCCCGCCAGCGCATCCCATTTCTCGACTGCGGCGCGGACCTCTTCTTCCAAAATCTGCTGGTATTCTATGTCGATCGTCAAATAGACATCCTCACCGTCGACAGCCGGAATCTCCGGCTGGCTGGTCAATGGATACAATCCCCCGCGCCCGTCCCGCAAATACGATCGTACCCCGTCTATACCGCTCAGGTACCTGTCACAGTACAGTTCTGCACCAGCTTTGGCGTAGTGGTCGTGGTTGACATAGCCGAGAAGATCAGCCGCGGTGGAACCGTATGGATAGAGCCTCACGAAATCGGTCTCCGATTTGATCGCCTTTAGATTTAGGGCACGAATTTTGTCACACAGTTCGGGATCGCACTTCTTGACCAGGTATGTTCTCCTGCCGGCCCGTTTGCGTAAAAACCCGCGCAGACTGCGTTCTGACTTACCCAAAAGAGGCGCAACCCTGTCGGCTATTTCATCGAGAAGCTGGAGCGAATCAGTGCTCACATAGAAGTTTTCCACCTCGACTGAGTATGCCAGCACGTTGCCGTTACAGTCGTAAATCGTGCCACGGCGGGCCTTGATCGGAAGATCCTGACGACACTGGTTTTTAAACTGGCGACTGAAGTCATTGCCACGGACGATCTGGATATGAAAAAAACGACCGTAGAGAACTGCAAACCCCACCAGGACGATCGTGAAGAATATGATAAAACGTGAAGATTTGAGCGGTTCAGCCTTCATGCGACTCTGTTCCCTCCATGCTTGAACGCAGTGTATCGGACTCGGGTTTTAGTTCATCTATATTGATCAATTCGGTACTGTCATTTTGCTTCAAAAGCTTCAGCAGGGAGTCGGAATAGAAAATGATTTCCTTGGGGTGGCTGGCCACCATATCCAGTTCACTGGAAGCCCTGCGGCGAATATTTTCCAGCGAGAAATGGCGGGTGATTTCGCTTTTCTGGAAATCGCGGCTCTTTTCGAGATACCTTACCTCGGATTCCATCCGGCGAATATCTGCCGAGATTGACTGGAGAGCGATTCTCTGCCAGATGAACAGGTAGGCCACTCCCAGGGCCGCCAAAACGATAGCTGTCTTTTTGAGAGCCGGTTTCAGTTTTTTCATAAAAATAGAACCAAAAGCAGGGAGCCGCCCAAAGCTCCCTGCTCAGCTTTGGTTTGATGCGCCCTTCATACTTTCGCCGCTGCCCTTAGCCGCGCGCTGCGCGCACGCTTGTTGACCTCAAGCTCCTCTCGGGAGGCAGTCATCGCTTTGGAAGTAAGGTTTTTCAATCTGAAATCCCTTCTGTCCAGCACCTCTTCTAATTCAGGCGGCAAACCGGATTCCCGGCTGTGCGATCGTATGAAATTTTTTACTATTCTGTCTTCAAGCGAATGATAGCTGATGACAACCATTCTCCCCCCGCTTTTAAGCGAACCAGTCAGGGATGCCAGTCCCTGTTTGAGGTTGTCCAGCTCATTGTTAACTGCGATCCTGAGTGCCTGCCCGATTTGGGCCAGGCCCTTGCTGCGGCGGTTTTGGGGAAAAAACTGTGCGACAATCGAAGCCAGCTGGCGGGTGGTTTCAATCGACTCCCGCTGGCGATATTCGCAAATTTCTTCAGCGATCCGGGAAGCCTGCTTCAACTCGCCGTACTCCCGGAAGAGCTGTTTGAGCTCCCGATAAGAATACGTGTTGACGATATCCGCGGCCGTCAACGGCGCGCCGGAATCGAAACGCATATCGAGGGGATTGTCTGCCTTGAAGGCAAATCCCAGCTGTCGATCGAGCTGGACTGAGCAGATTCCCAGATCCAGAAGATATCCGGAGATCGGCAGGTAGTCGGACGGTATCTGTTCGGCCACCTGATGATATCCGCAATTTTGAAACTCTACCCTGCTCGACATACTCCCCAGCCTTTTTTCGGCCATCTCAAGCATCCTCCGATCCAGATCACAGGCAATAACTCTACCATTTTCAGACAGCTCATCCACTATCAAACGCGTATGACCGCCATTGCCGGCAGTTCCGTCGATATAAATACCATCTGGATCATCGATTAATAGCTCTATTACTTCCTTGCCCATGACGGGCACGTGAAATCTATCCTCAGCTTCCAAATAACTGATCCGCTGATTCTTCAAAACTCATATTGCTCGAAAGGAATTTCTTGAACTCATCCGGATTCCAGATCTCAATATGCTGTGTTGCACCAAATACGAGCGCGTCCTTTTGCAGTTTGGCCTCTCCGATCAAATCCCTGGGAATTGTGATTCTACCCTGGCTGTCAGGTGTCACCGTATAGGTGTTGGGAGACAAGTGGCGACTAAGCACGCGCTGGCTACGGTCCATGGACGATTTCTCGGCAAACATCTCCTCCAGCTTGCGCGTCCATTCATCGGGGATAAAAAGCCCCAGACAGCCGTCCAGCCATTTCGACAAAACGTAATCCTTGACTTGTTTCTTGGGGGAAACTCCGAGCGGCCGGGCCTTACGAAGCTTGGCGGGGATAGCCAGACGACCGTTGTCGTCCATCGTAACCAGATATTTCCCGGTATAACCGATCAACCTGCATCTCCAAAATCACCAGAATTCCCCAAAATTCACTCTCATTCACCAAAATACACCAGAGAGAACCACAGTCAAGAAAAAACATAAATTTAACTTGCAAAAAAAGTTAAGCTCCTGAACACTATGGGACTGATCCTACAATTTAGCGCGAATCAGATTAATCAGGTTGAAACGCTAAAAAACCGCAAAATTAACCCAACAACTTAATGCTATTTACTGCAACAACTTAGAGCGCCAATAAAATAGCAAACAGAAATCTCCCGGATCGGCAAACTGCTTGCAATAGTCAGGGCGGCAACAACAAGGTGGGTGTGTATGAGAAGGGTTTTTCTTTTTACAGTTGTTATATTCATGTTTTACGTCAACGCGTTCGCGGAAAGTGAACGCTACGAGATCGACTTGAGCCGGGAAATTCACCAGCTGTCACCATCAGAATGGAGAGAGTACTGTCTCAATTCGAAGCAGTGGAGTTACAATCTCAATCAGGAAGGTCTGCCAGCTTATTGCTTCAGCTTTGAATGTCCGGCCCAAAAGCATCCGCAACTTATAAAAATCAATGTGGTAGAAGCGGTTGAGATGTCTTCCACAAGCCTGGACCAGATCAAGTACATTGACCGGATTACCAGTTCTGAAGCGGAAATCAGCCTGTCTGATCTACCGGGTTTAAACGGTGCGAAACTGGCAGGATTCGAGTATGACCTGGTTCATAGATTCACAAGCGACATAAGCTATTACGATCTGCTAATCGTGCCGTTTGTAAACAACCGCTTTGTTGTAAAATTTGAACTTGAAATAGAATTTGTTGACAGCGCCCACTATGTCGCTGATTTCGAGCGGATTTCGTCCCCCGTAAAAACTGTAACAAACAGCTTAGAGGGCGGAAAACCGATCCAGAGCAAAGGATATTTCAAGTCCGGAATGTCCGGTGGATTCAGCAACTATACAGAATATATCATTATCACTAACTCGGAAATGGCGCAAGAATTTAAACGGCTCGCACTGTTCAAAAGGTCGCTTGGTTACACCTGCAAAGTCAAACTGGTCGAGGATATCGAAGCCGAACAGGCGGGAATCGATCTGCAGGAGAAAATTCGCAACTATCTCAAGACTGCCTACAATGCCGGTGCTGACTGGTTGTTGATCGGCGGCGACGAGACGATCGTACCGGTGCGCGGATTGTACGCCGCCAATACGAACCAGCCGGTTCCCTATGACTATGTGCATGCCTCCGACTTGTACTATGCCGACCTGAGCGGTGAATGGGATGTCGATGGTGACGGTGTCTGGGGCGAACCCTCCCATGACAATCCCGATCTCCAGCCGGAACTGCTGGTGGGCCGGATGCCGGTGCGTGACAGCCAGGAAGCCAGAATCGTGATCGACAAATCCATCGCCTATGAATCCGGGGCTGTGATCGAGGGTGATTTCATAGAGAAGGCCTTGATCGCTTCTTCGGACCAGATGCGCGACTGGAATCTGGGACAGGGCCAGGAGAGCTTGATTGCGGATTATTTCCCGGATAATATATATGTAGATCTGAATTCAATGGCAGAAGCTCCCTCGGGTATCGATGCCAGCCCGAGCGGTCCGTATGCCACCGAATATATCGAGCTTTATTCCGGGGGTTGGAATTTCGCGCTGGTACTGGCTCATGGCGCGTGTGAAGGGTTCGTGACAAAATCCTCCGGCTACAACAACTGGCCCAAGACTTTCGTCTGGGGCGGTGAAGTCGTCAATCCCAACTACGGATACCTGGAGGACCTGTCAAATTATGGCCAGCCCGGAATATTCTACTCGGTAGCCTGCTCGCAGGGCGGGTTCGATCTCGACAACTCACCGCGCAATTCCGGACGATGCGTGGCTGAAACGATGCTGATTCTGGAAAACCGCGGTGCCTGTGCTTTTATCGGAAACACACGCTACGGGTGGGTATCCAGTTCATATAAACTGGGACAGGATTTTATAGATTACATCTATAACAGCGATAACCGCCTGGGCCCTGCCAACCTCTATTCAAAACTGAACTATTCACATTATCGCGATCTCAACTACGGCCTCAACCTGTTCGGCGATCCGTCACTGGCCGTCTGGACAGAAGCCCCTCAAAGCCTGGCTGTCGATCGACCAGACAATATAAGTTCGGGAAACAACAGTTTCAATGTCTCGGTCAATTCCAACGGTCAGCCGGTGGGCGGCGCGATGGTTACGGTTGTCAGCGACGATGAAAACTATTTTTTGGATTATACCGATGCTTCCGGCAAGGCAGTGGTCGCTTTTAACAGTAGCTATGATTCCAGCGTCGTGTTAACTGTCAGCAAACCGGGCTGTATCCCCTTCGCGGATACATTGGAGACATCGATCGTACTGGATGCCGATGATGATGCCGATGTGCTTCCTGATGGCTTCACTCTGTACCAGAACTACCCAAACCCGGCCAACCCGACCACCACCATCAGCTTCGATCTGCCCGCTCCTGATCATGTCAGGCTGTCGGTTTACAACCTGCTGGGCCAGACTGTTTATAAGAGTGACCTGGGTATGCGGGAAAGCGGCCGTCATGAAATCGAACTCGACCTGTCTGAATATTCCAGCGGTGTCTATTTCTATCGCGTCATGACCTCAACCGCGATCCGGTCGAAAAAGCTTATGCTCTTGAAGTAAAAACCCTTTTGACTCCCCGGTAAAGCGCACGCAGATGGGCCGAAAAAACCAATATTATTGAACAGAATAAATTGGGGATCAGGTACCTTATCCCCTTATAGTACCCGGTAAGATAATCAATAAACGCCTTGTGCTGTAAGTAGACCGAACGCATGGCATTCTGCGAAGTTGCCTGACCATGCTGATGGATTACCGTTGCCGATGGTATGTAGATGATCTTGTAATCGGCGGCAAGGACCCTGCGGCAGTAGTCGACATCATTGAAAAACAGCGGAAAGCGCTCATCCAATAAACCCACATGATTTACAACCTCGCGGCGTATCAAAACCGCCGAGAACATAGGTTGCATAACTTCCGCCTCACTATCATAGTCGAACCAGGGCATCTTCCATTTATTGATGATTCGATTTGCGGGAAATAAGAGATGCAATCCGAGGTGGTGGCTGATGATGTCGAGATGGTTCGGGAATGATCGAATCGAGAGCTGGCGACTGCTGTCCGGATTCAGCAGTTTTGGAGCAACTATCCCATACTCCGGATCGGAAAACAATTTGTCCGCCAGTATGTCGATCGCCTCACCTTCAATGACAGTATCCTGATTCAAAAACAGCACGGCTTCTCCCCCGGCATGCTTCAAACCGGAGTTAACCGTATGAGCGTAACCATAATTGCGATCATTAAACAGCGAGATTATACCGTTTTGATCGCGCAGATAATGGCGACTGCCATCGGTTGAAAAATCATCGATGGCGATGATCTGAAGCTCGTGCCGGCCGGTATAATCAAGTAGTGCGTCAAGGCAGTCCTCGAGTACCCCCATCCCGTTGAAGACCGGAATCACGACCGAAATCTTCATCTCAGGCGCCCCATAAGATCAGCCATACGCTCGGTTTGTGCCTTACGACTGTATTGACTGATCTGATCGCGGCGAGACTCGATCCTGAGATTGCCGGAGATGTGCTTCTCGAACAGCGTTTTTACCTGACTGCGGATCTGCTCCTTATCTTCGGGATCGAGATGATACACCTCCGCCAAACCGGTGATAACACCCATAGCGGGAGAAGACTGCCTGAACATCGCCAAAAGCGGTTTATCGAAATACAATGCTTCATAGAGCTTACCCGGCATATTCAATTCCACACCTTCAGCTACCCCGCTGAAGACCACTAAAGCCGACGCTCCGCCAAGTTCACGCAGTGTCTTTCGATGGCTCAGGTAGCCTGAGAACTCGACATCTATTGTCGAAGAAACATCAGATTTGAGTAGTTTATGAATCGGCTCGGTCAGTGAACCGATCTGATGAAAGCGAAAGCGTTTTTTGAATTCTTCGGATTCATCAGCAAGACGCACCAGGGCATCAATAAACAATCCGGCATAATCATAATTGACCAGGGTGCCTCCATGAGCGATCACGAATTCATCGGGCAGGCATTCTGCGATATCGCGGAAATCAATGGGATCGTAGCCGTTGGGAATATGGTGAATCTTGTCGGCATAGGCCTGATATCTCCGCTTCAGGTCAAGGCTGTGTTCTGCGGTGACCGCGGTAACCAGGTCAGCATCCTTCATAGTTTTCGCTTCCATAGTGCGGTTCAGCAGGCCGTGCAGAAATGTCAGTTCAGGCTGGTTGTCCCCGGCCCAGGGATCGCGAAAGTCGGCCAGCCAGCCGGACTTCAGTTCAAGTTTGAGCCTGCGGGCCAATAGATGCACCGACGGAGGAGGCGATGTTGAAATTATCCAGTCCGGAGCGAAAGCTCGTACTTTTTTCAGGCATTTGCCATATACATTGTTGGCCCAGAACAAACGGCTGTCAGGTACTCGCATGAAGCGTCGCAAAAAATTGTTTTTACGAGACAGGACATAGCTGTTTTCATCCTTGACCTGCTTTCCCATACTGACCGGATCGGCTACCGAAATCACTTCGACATCAGCGGGAAGCTTATCAGCCAGGCTTCGATCCAGAATCGGGTAATCATTAAAATCGGAAGTCAGGACCATCACCTGCCAGCCTATTCCTGACAGGTAACGTGCTATTGCAAGGGCACGCTGGACTCCCCCCAAACCCATGGGTGGGAAATAGTAAGCTATCAGCAGAACCTTCTTAGGTTTTTCCGGCAAGACGCTCGAACTCCTCCTCGACCGTGGCCATGTTGTTTTCCCAGACAGCATTTTTTTCAATCAGGTCGAAATTATACTTACGGGCTCTCGCTCTCAGTGATGGGTTCTCGGCCGCCCAGCGGAGCATACGGGCCAATGCTTCGATATCGCCCACGTCAAAAAGCAGGCCGTTCTGCCCATGCTCAATCCATTCACGGTTGCCCTCAATATCGCTTACCACCGGAAACAGCCCGGAAGCCATAGCCTCAAGAAGTGAAACCGAGGTAGAATCCGACCTGGAGCAGGAAACGTAGATGTCAGCCCTGTGAAGTTCATCGAAGACCTGCTTATGTGGCACTCTCCCGGTAAAATCGACTTTCTTCAGACCGAGTTCTGCGACTGCCTGGCGCAGATCATTATCCTGACTGCCACCTCCAACCACAATCGTTTTATTAATCATTTTGTCCGGTAAGATTGATACCGCCTCCAGTAGATCGGAAACCATGTAGAGCGGTTCGAGCTGACGGGTCGATATCAGGACCACAGACTCATCAGAAGAGAACCCGGCCTGCTTTCCATTTTCGAGCACATCCCTATCGATCCCGAAGGGAACGGTGATGACCTGATTTTTCCAATCGGATAACTTACTTACCTGTTCGGTCAGCATCGCGGCATCGGTAACAATCATATCTGCGTTGGTGAGAACATGCTTGACACGCTTACGATGAAACCAGCTGTTGTCGGCCGAAATCAAAACATCAGATCCCCAGGCATTGACAGCCAGCGGTCTGAACCTGCTCATCACACCCAAGAGACCGTAGTTCGGTATAAAATGGCAGTTCAAAAGATCGGGTTTGAAATCCGCGATTGCTTTCTTGAAGCTCTTAAAAGCCAGCGGGTACTTTAAAAACTGGGGAAGTCTGGAGGCCGGGATCTGGAAATCAGCTTTATAATCTTTTGATTTTTCAAGCGACAGGGTCGCCACCTGGTGGCCCTTGTTTCTGAAATATTCAGCGTAGCGTACCAGGTGGATGGCGCGAATATCGCCGGCGATAAGAAACCGCATCAGAACATTCTCCTGACCTTGCCGGCCAGCCGCGAAAGCGGTCTCTGGTAGTTGTATTCAAAATAATTTACTCGGTCTGTTCCCCAGCCGGTCTTGAAGCGATTCAGCCCTTTTTTATTCTGCGGGCCGGAACCGAAGTTCAAAGTTTCAACACCCTTCTGTTTCATTATTTTTATTGATTCCCAGAACAGGAAAAAATTCGCGTTTTGCTCAAAGGCGGTCTGGTTGGAAACAGCATACCAGCAAAATGTTGATTTTCGATGCACGAAAAAAATTCCCGATGAAATCGTCCTGCCATGAAATGTCACTTTTGGCCAGAACAGCTTGGGACTGCCATAGAAAATATCAAACAACGCACGGAAGAATTCGATCCGATAATGAGGCTTACGGCCCTGGCGGGTGGCGGTGGCCTGTATCAGGTCGAAATAATCCTCGACATCATCGAGCGAACTGACATCCGAAAATTCAAAGCTATGGCTGTCCTCATCGGGAATATTGCGTTTATGCGATCTTCTCAGGCGCGCAAGCTGTTCATCGGAGGAATACTTCAGGTTGAGTACATGAGTGTATTTGGGATTGACATCGTAGGCATGCAGGTTAGTGTTCAATTCAGGAGAGAACTGGACTATGTTGACGCGGGTGAATTTTTCGCGCATACACCAATAGGTGAACTCGCTTTCGAGTTTCTGGCGCAATTCGATATCTCCGTTATCTTCGACAACCGCGCCCCCATAGCACCCGCGCGGCATCGAGTACGCTTCTTTGAAACGGAATTTCATCCGCTGACAAAACGGGATACCGCCCACGATTTTATCACCGTCTACGGCCAGGTAGACAAAAGCCTGAAACGGAAAAGACTTCTCCCACAACTCGAGCCACTTGCTGAGCTGAAATACATTACCGCGCTTGTCAATTAAATTATCCCAGGCGTCTCGGTCCAGGCGATTCAGCCGGACCGGGTAGAAATCGATCATAGTTTTCTGACAACAGCCACTTTCCCGGTATGACTGTTTCCTTCCTCATCTCGAATATAAAACAAATACATTCCGCTGGCAACCATCTCGCCGTCGCTGTTGGTGCCATCCCATCCGGAATTGGACATAACCGTCTCGATCCTGCGTCCGTCGAGACTATAGATCTCGACCTCAACCTGCCCTTCATAATTAAAAAATACGCGTCCCCCGGAGGAGGTCAAAACAAATGGATTCGGGTAGGCGAAAACTTCGCTGACATCATCGGTGACAGCCCCGATATCGTAGCTCAAGCGCGAAATTCCGTTCTCTGTGCAGATCCACAGACGGCGCTCTGAATCGAACAGCAGGGCGTTAATATTATCGCTCACGATATCACTTGTGGCTGTCGTAAAGGATGTGAATTCATTCGAGGAAGCCTCACTCAAAGCCAGCCCGGAGGGAGTCGCCACCCACATATTGTTCCTGCTGTCGAAGACTATATCGTTGACCTGCGGTCCTATCCCGACCGGCAGTATCGCTCGGATGAAGCGGTCGATGCCGGTATCGAAAAAGGCCACGCCGACATCGGTACCGATCCAGAGTGTATCGTTGCGGTCGGCGGTAATCACGCGCACATTTTCCGAGGGCAACAGGGAATTTGAGTAGACCAGGTGTTCGATCGGCAACATGGTGGGAGAAAACGGGTCATCGTCGTACTCGAGGACGAAGATACCATCATCCTCGAACCCGGCCCAGAGCTTATCACCATCGGAATAGATCGAAATGATCTTGGCTTCCTGGTTAAAATCCTGGTAGCTGTAAAAATACCATTCATCTGTAACACGGGAATAAAGCGAAACCGGCCTGCGAACATGACCGCGGTAACAGGCGAACCAGAACACACCCTCGGTGTCGAGATGCATATCCTGGATCACGATGTAATCCAGACCGCCCGGATCGGAATTGCCGATCAGAGTGCTGTTGGATTCATCGTATTGAGTTACAGCGAAATTACTGTCGACCTTGAATGCACCCTGGCCAAATGTACCGACCCAAATATTGCCAACATCATCGACTTCAAGGTCGAGTATGTTTGAGCTGGGAATATTCACCGTCGTCCAAACACTGTTATCCAGAAACGACAGCTTACCGTCTTTGTGAGCAAAAACCAGCCGTCCCGCGAAATCTTCGACCGCATCCACCACGAGGTTTTCCGCCGGCCCGGAGATGTCATAACCGTTCCAGGCCTGCCCAAATTGTGCGAACATACCCGCATCCTCAATTCCGACGATCAAACCCATCTCCGGGTCAACCAGGATTGCGGTTATAGCGCCGCTTACTGACGCTCCGGTGAGCGTGGCCGTGCTATCGTCGTAATAGGAATACAACCCGCCATCGACACATCCAAAGTAGAGGCTGTCCTGTGACTTACCCACAGCACTGACCTCGCAGTTAAAGCTGAGTGTCTGCCCGATTTCGATGCCGTTTGAATTCCTGATGATCTGGTACACCAGGCTGTCCGCCACCGCCCAGAGGTTTTGATCCTGCGGGATTAAAAACGAGAAATCATCACGAATCAACCCGTCGATTTGATCTTCGGTTGTAATGCTTGTCCAATGCGTGTAATCGAGCAGGTTGGGATCGGATTTTTCAGCATATGCCATCCCCTCTGAGGTCGCCACCCAGATCGTATCGTTTATGACCACCGCGCAGTTCACCCCGGTGCCCTGGACAATCGCACCGAAGCGTCGATAGGTCTCGCGGATTTCGCCGTCATGGCGCTCGATATCGAACAAAGACAGGCCGACATTGGAGGAAATCCATAAGACCATACTGTCAGCGAACAGGTAGTTCAGCTCGAGCGGATCACCGTCGCGGTCAAAGAAGGGGTACTGACGAAACTCCGTATTGTTATAATCGAAGCGGGTAAGGTAGCCCCCTTTACTACCGAAATAATACCATTCGCCGGCGAAAGCCGAGGAGAGCAGGCGATTGTCACCCAGACCCTCGGTATTGGTAAATTTCGAATATGCACCGGTTTCCGGATCGACTACCAGCAAACCGCCTTCAGTCGAGGCCAGCACTACTTCGTTGCCGGCGATCAAAGCATGAATATATTTGCTGCTGGTGTATGTCTTCCACTCAAAGGCCAGTACCTGCCCGACCGAGCATAAGAGTGTCATTACAGAAATGAGAAAGAATATAATTTTACGCATCTGCTCTTTTTACAACCCCCAAAGTAAAACGACTCAAAATCAATATGCCCGCAAGTATTATAATAATTTTAGGAAGCCACATACCATGTTTTGTAAAAAATGTCATCTCTTCGTTTGTATGTATAACTCCCCTGACCGAGGTCTGTTCAAACAGTTCACTGCGATCATGAATTCTGCCGTAGGGATCACAGAAGAATGAAAATCCGGAGTTGGCCGAACGGGCGAACCAGCGGCGGTTCTCGACCGACCTGAATGGAAGTATATAGGCATGTTGATATGGTCCGGCTGACCTTCCCCACCAGGTATCATTGGTAATCGTCACCAGAAAATCAGCGCCTTTGTCCACCGCCCTGCGGTTGAGCTCGGCAAATCCGACCTCGAAACAGATCATCACAGCGTAATCGCCCTTGCGCATACGGAAGATCGTGATCGAATCCCCCATACAAAAATCGGACTGGCCGAAATGAAAATCCCACAGAAACGGAAAATGCTGTATGTAGGGTATCTTTTCCGAAAACGGTACCAGCCTCAGTTTGTGATGGACATACTCATAATTGCCGTTCTGATCGACCTGTACCGCGCTGTTAAAATCACAGTTTCTTTCTCCCCGGCGTTCGCGGTCGAAAGTACCGATCAAAATATTCGTTTTCAATGTTCTTGCCAGATGAGCCCAGTGCATACGCGTCTGTCCCCCCAAAAGGATTTCGCGTACCGCGGTTTCAGGGAAGATCACCAGATCTGCTTTCTGCCCGGCTTCCATGGTCATGTGCGTCAGGCGGTCGCGCGACAGTGACAGGCTGTTTCCACTGAATTTTTCCTCGAGAGTCAGGTTGTGCTGAATCAGGCTGACATTCACTTTTGAGCCGTCTGCCGTATAACCGGATAACAGGCCATGGATCAAAAAAAACAGCAGGATAATTCCCGCCCCCGAGCCATACAGGACCGCGCGCGTGCGGGCCTTTTTTCGACTGACCCAGGCCATGTAGACAAGCAGGTTGATGACAGCGATAAAAAATCCGACCCCCAGGTCACCCCACCAGGAAGCTGTCTGAATCATCGGCAACAGCTTCGATTGAGTGTAAGCCAGTTCCACCCACGGAAAAGCGAATTCGGACATTGTGCGAACATATTCAACCGATGTCCACAAGATCGGAAAAGTGGCGATCCAGTATTTGCCTCTTGCCGACAGCCAGCCATACAGGCCACACATAAGCGCCATAAACAATGCCTGTATCAATGCCAGCGCAACCGGCGCTCCGGGGGTGGCAATCCAGGTCAGGAAAAACTTGATTCCCGGGCTTCCCTCCAGATTGGCCGAGCTGACATAGGAAAGTATTCCGTAACCAACCCAGTACAGAAGCACCGCTGATTGCATAAAACCGAACAGGTATCCCCGCCCGAATCCGGTTTTGAAGCCCTTACCCGCAACCGCCATGATCAGGGGCACCAACGCGAAATAGGCCACAAAACCAAACGGCAGGGGTGGATAAGCCAGGCAAAACAGAACCGCTGACAGGGTAACCAGGCGCCTGCCCGGGTCAAGCACGAGGGATGGGAAAAAGCGAACGATTGATTTGACTGTTCTCTTAAAGCTATTGTCACGCGAGGGGGCGCTATTCATTGCAATCGTCCCTGATTGAATGCTCAGAAGTTAAGCTGTGGTTTATCTCCCTTGATAACCTCACCGATCAAAACCGGGCGGTCGTCGCCTTCCATCCCGGAAAACAGGTCATCATCCGCACGCCTGTCGACCACGCATAGCAGGCCAATACCCATATTGAAGGCATGAAACATCTCGGCCGTTTCGACATTACCATGCTTTTGCAACAGGCCGAATATTTTCGGCACCTGCCAGCTTCCGGTATCGATGTGGAAAGTCAAACCAGCGGGCATAATCCGTGACAGGTTTCCCGCGATACCACCGCCGGTAACATGGGCGAATCCCCTTACAAATTCCCTTTCACGCAGGCCGGCGATGATGTCCAGATAGAGCTTGTGAGGAGTGAGCAGGGCATCGCCAATAGTATCACCGAGTTCATCGATGTAATGATCGGGTGCCCAACCGGCCGCCTCGAAAGCGATCTTGCGCGCCAGCGTATAACCGTTGGTATGGAGCCCGCTGGATCCGAAACCATAGATTTTATCTCCAGCCACAATATTCGCACCGTCGATAATTTTTTTACGGTCGACCAGGCCGACAATAAAGCCTGCCAGGTCGAATTCACCTTCATTATATATATCCGGCATCTCGGCTGTCTCACCCGCAATCAGGGCCGTGCCGGCGTTGCGGCACCCTTCCGCCAGACCACCCACGATCTCCTCAACCGTGCCCGGTTCCAGCCTGCCAAGTCCAATATAGTCCAGAAAATAAAGCGGTTGTGCGCCCATCACAGCAATATCATTGACACAATGATGAACTATATCCAGCCCGACCGTATCGTATTTTTTCAGCATGCAGGCGAGCTTGATCTTGGTCCCGACACCATCGGCCGAGGAGACCAGAACCGGTTCTTCGATCCCCTCGAACCGGCCGGAAAAGCATCCGCCAAAATGCCCGAAACCACCAATTACTCTGGCGTTATATGTGGACTCGATCAGTTTCTTGATTTTGCGCGTGGCCTCGTCGCCCCGTTCGATATCAACTCCGGCCTCGGCGTAGGTGAGATGTTTCTTTTCATTCATAGTAGTTTTGACTTATTGATTTCAACTTCGAATTTCATATCCAAATATTCAGCCGCACGGCGGCAGACTACCATGCGGGTTAAAAAGATCTCGAAGTACTCCATAACAGAAGATATCTCGGTGTCGATCTCGATTACCAGAGAGATGGTCTTTTTCTCCTGGTTGACATTCAGGAACGACGAACGGGCGGCGTAGTTGACCCGGTCATGAATGTCCTGTTTGATCAGTTCTGTCGTGCGCACCCGCGAGTAATGAACATCGGTCTTATCAGCCAGTATTACCGCGGCCGAGATAGCCGAGACAGGAGCACCATCTTTTTCATCGTGGTTGCCGATAGCCGACATGACTTCCGCGATTTCGGCTGGATTCATGCCCTTTCGGCGCAGGAGATCGAATGCCAATAAAGCGGCTGTCTGGGCATGGTAGTCGCGGTTGACGACATTGCCGAGATCGTGCATATAACCGGCGATCGCGGCTAATTGGCTCTCTCTTTCCGAGTATCCCAGCCTCTGCATGATATTATAGGCGATATTGGCCGAGAGACTGCAATGCCTCTCACCGTGCTCGGTGTAGCCGAGTTCATCCAGGTTGCTGTCAGCTTTGGCGATCAAGGCCCGGACTTCGGGATCATTCTTGATATCCTCGATCATCACATGATTCGTTTTTTTCGAGTTGACTGCCTTCATAATCCCTCAAAGCTAATTTTTTCAATCATTACGGTCAAGCGATTAATTGTCAGTATAATATTAATCCCATTACAACATATCGACAGGATCGACGTCGAGCGACAGGCGCACATTGCGCAGTTTTGACCTGAGATCGGTTTTTGAAAGCATTTGCTCAATGATATCGAGGGTTTTGAATACCGCCGTGGTCTTGATCAGTATCTGCCAGCGATAATTATTGCGCAGTTTAAACAGGGGAGCTCGTGAGGGTCCGAAGTATTCAAACACATTCTCAAAATGGTTCCGGTTTTGGAAAAACATATCAGCGATCCTGCCGACTGCGTCCTCGCCCTGGTTGATCGCGGGGGCTTTGAGATGCATCAGAATCAGATGGCAATGAGGTGGAAACAAAAGTTCCTCCCTGGCTTTCATCTCCTGTTCGAGAAACTCTTCCACTTTTTCTTCCTTGAGACCTGCAATAAAATCTTCATAGAGAGGAGAATGCTGGATTACGACCTGGCCCGGAAATTTGCCCCGACCGGCACGCCCGGAGGCCTGCAGGAGAAGCGCGAATGTTTTCTCCCGGCTCCTGAAATCCGGGAATTCCAGGTAGGAGTCAGCCGACAGGATTCCCATAAGGGAAACCCTGGGAAAATCAAAGGACTTGGCGATCATCTGCGTGCCGATCAAAATCCTGATTTTCCCGGCCCGAAAGTCATCCAGTGTTTTCTGCAAGCTTTTGCGGTCCGAGGCGCTGTCCAGGTCAATCCTGGCACAGGGAACATTTGGAAAGGCGACCTCTATTTCGTCCTGGAGCTTCTGGGTGCCGGTCCCGAAATACAGAAATGCCCGTCCCGCGCATTCTGGACACTTATCGGACCGGCCGGCTTTGTAGTCACAGAGATGACAGCGCAGGGAATTGTCCCCCTTGTGATAGACCAGTCCGACCGAACAGTTCGGGCAAGCATACGTGAACCCGCATTCCTCGCATTTGACCGTGGGAGCGAAACCGCGCCGATTCAACAATAGCATTACCTGGCCGTCGCTTTTCACGACCCGGTTTATACGGTCCAGAAGTTCCTCGGAAAGGCTCGTCCCGCTGGCGGTAAAACTGAACTCGACCGGATTGATCTGGGGCAGGGGACGGCTGTCCCAGCGCTGGCTCAGGCGCAGAAGCTTGTACTTACCAATTTCCGCGTTATGCCAGCTCTCCAGTGAGGGTGTGGCAGATCCCAGCAGAACCGGGCAGTTGAGTTGCCGGCCCATTATCAGCGCCAGATCGCGTCCATGGTAAGTCGGCGAGGACCCGGATTGTTTGTAGGAACTGTCATGTTCCTCGTCGACAATGATCAATCCCAGATCCCGCAACGGAGTAAACAGCGCCGATCGCGGACCGATTACCGCGCGGTAATTGCCCTCGCGAATATTATCCCAGATTTCAAGTCGCTGGTTCGGCTTGAGCCCGGAATGGATCCGGCAGACGAGGTTGCCCAGCCTGTTTTTCAGCTTGCGATAGAGTTCTTCTGAGGACGCGATCTCTGGAAGTGCCAGAAGTGCGCTTTTGCCGTTTCTGAGACAGTCCCAGACAAGCTTGAGGTAGACTTCGGATTTCCCTGAACCGGTTACACCAAACAGCAAAAACGGAACAAATTCCGATTTTTCGACCGTCTCGCGCACTGTCTCATAAGCGACCTGTTGTTGACTGTTTAAAATCATCTCCTGCGGATCAGAAAAACGGATTTTATGGATATCCTCGGAAACATCCGGAATACGGGCCTGAAAACCGACCTTGATCAGTTCAGCTTTTTCCAGCTCCGTCAGGTCTTTAAAAAACAGCTTGCCACCAAAATGTTTTTTCAATGTCGAGAGCTTGACCTCTTTGCGACCCGCCATGTACCTGATTATAACCTGCTGATGTTCATCGAGGCCGAGGTTTTCAATTTCTTTTTTTTCAATTAGCGAATAGACCTTGAGGCTGTCTGTCGATGTGTGTACTTTGAGCAGAAACAGGCTCAGAACCTCCTTGAGTGGCGCGCGGTAATACCTGCTGATCCAGCGTGCGATTTCGATTTTATCACGGCTTATTATTGGGCGATGATCAACAATTTCAGTGATTCGCTTTAACTGCCGGCCCTGGTTGTCGGAACATGAAACTACAAGCCCCAGCGCCTTACGCCTGCCGAGCGGAACCAGCACCCGCGTTCCGATCTCCGGATCAGAAATCACTCCTTCTGGGGGAAGATAACTGAGCGGTCCGGGCGGTCCGTTGAAAATTACGACATTTACAACCATGACAAAAATAAAGGGCAGTCCCTGTGACTGCCCTGACTTAACAGAAAGTTAAATTTAATCTTTATATTTACTGCATTTTTCGGCCGCCCTGTCGCGATCCTCGGGCTGATTCAGGCGAGTGTAGATAATCGCCAACTGACACCAGGCATCCTCGTAATCGGGATCGAGCTTGACCAGTTCTTCAAACGATTCGGCTGATTTTTCCCACTCCTCGACATAGAAGTAGCAGTTGCCCAGCCATTCCCAGGCGTCACGATATTCCGGCGAAATCTCAGTCACCTTCTTGAAATCTTCGGCCGCTGAATGATAAATGTCTCCCATTTCTTCGTTCAGAGAATCGACCTGCGACTGGTACTGCTTTTTACCATCGGCAATCGAATCACGGAAATCGTTGGCGACACGGCCGATATCAGCAGTTTTACGAATTTTGAAAGCTCCGCGGTTGTAGAGCACATCGGGCGATTCCGGGGTGATTTCGATAACTTCATTCAAAACTTCAATCGCGCTGTCGATGTCGCCGGTATTATGCTTGCAGATCGCCAGGTTGTAAAGCATATCCGCCCGGCTGGAAGGTTCCAGTTCCTGTTCGAGGATCTTGTTGAAATAGATCGAAGCTGAATCGAAATTGCCACGATTAAAATGAATCGTCGAGAGATTCGTTAAAAGACCAAGATCGGTGTCATTGTACTCAAGCGCTTTAATGTAACTCTCCATCGCCTTGGCAGTATCATCCAGCCTGAGATATGTCAGGCCCAGATTCACCCAGCCATTGGCGGAATCTGGCAGGATCTTGGTGGCGTCCTGAAAATATTCAAGAGCGTCCTCGAAGCTCTCCATAGATTCTTCCATGCATTCCACCTGCGCCATGGCATCCTCATATTCCTGACATTCCTGTTCTTCCTCGCGAGCATCCTGCAGAACTTTAACCCCGTCGTTATAAGTATTGATCCAGGTCGAGAACAGAATCTTCTCAATCTGCTCGGCATATTTATCATCTTCGCAGGTCTCTTTGACCTTTTTCTCGGTAGTTGTGTCACACAACGTCAGGATATAATTGAAATGATTCATCATCGAATCGACCAGGTTTTTCTCGGCGTAAATTGTCCCGAGGATATAATGGGCCTCGAGAGGCGGCCTGTCCGGATAGTAATGAATTGCTTCTTCGCATCTCTTCGCGGCCATCTTGAAATCTTTCGGGGTCAGGCCCAGATATATCTTGGCTGAACGGATATAGCCGTTGTAATTGAGACGTTTCTGGCTGACTGCTATGGACGACATCACGAACAGTATAACTACGATCAGTAAAATCAGTTTCTTCAATTGTTGTATCCTCCGTTTCTACTCTCTCAAATATTTTGAGAAGTTTAATACAGCACCTCTTTAAAGTCAAATCTTTTGACTATTTTTTGGTATGACTACCTGACGCGCCTGACCGTGTATTTTACTACCACTTCCTGGCCGGCCTCGACCGGAACCTTGAACTCGATAGTATTGGCATCAGGTCTCTGATATTCGAAATTGGAACTTTGAATTTCCCAGTCACGCGCATACAATTTTTCACGCACCAGTATCGTGACAGCTTCAGCTTCTTTGCGATTCTTCAGGCTGATTTCGATATCCTCTTCCTGCACCTGCTTGCTGACACGCCTTGAATCGATGACCTTGCGTTCCCCCACCAGATCGAAGGCATTGCCGAGATACAGATCGATCTTTTCATCGCGCGGAGTGTGATCGATCAGGTCTTCGCCCACGAATTCCATGGCACCATCGGAATCGCGTTTCATAATTCTCACTTTTCCGGCCGGAAGCGGCATACCGAGACCATTGGATTTAGAATTAACAAACTCCATGCTGACCTTTATGTCCCCCTGCGATCGGTTGCCTTCAAAAAGATAGATCTTCTTGACTAAAGTAACGGCCGGTTCGAACAGAGATATCTGCTTGATCTCGTTGTCGGCTATAGTAGTAGCGCGCGGGAGAGTGTACAGGTGGTATTCAAAGAAAGCCTTCTCCTCGAATCCGGGAGCGGCTTTAGCGGCACGTCCATAATCAGCTTCATAAGCGGCCATAAGAAATTCACGTTTGTCTTCGATGATATTGACATCGCCAGCCACCAGTTTCAGTTTCGCTTCAGGATAAGTCGCACCGGAATTATTCTCGATCGAGACCCATCCGGCAAGGCTCAAGTCGGTTTCATCTTCGGAAACCACCCCGACATATTCGGCATGCCAGTTCATACCTTTGGTCAGGTACGACACCTCCGCCTCATGCTTTCCAGCCAGGTCGGAATCGAGCAGCCAGACCAGAGTCGGTTTGGTAATCAGACCCTCTGGAAGACTGGGAAAACTGTAGCGGCTCAGCTTGTCGGTCATCAAAACCTGAAGACCGCCCGATGGTTTCATAAGGGTCACCGCTCCGCGGTTATGGGCCAGCAGTTTGCCGGAAAACATCTCACCTTTTTCATCGACCATCTCGATCTCGCGGTCGAGATATTTCTCGAGAATCTTGTTGAAGTCGACCAGGTCATAGCGATAGTTCTGCTCCAGGAGCGCAACCTTTTCCGGATTATCCATAAGCTTGAAATGCACCGAGGTCGGATCGATCCTGTCGGGGACATCGGTCAATGACAATTCAAATGCACCCTTTTTAAATTCGAGAGCGCGCTGATCTTTGATCAGGGCCAGATCCTGATTGTAGACAGTGACCGCGACCTCCGCAGAACTCGCAACCGCAAACATCATCAGAATAAAAATTATGCTAATAAGCCTGAATCTCATTATTTTCTCCTTTTCTCCCGCTTTCTGTTATTATACACAGATTAATCTTCGATATTCCCGATTATCTCCATTTGAGACGCTCAAGCAGTCAAAACATCAATTATGACATCGCTTTAGACTTGCCAAGAGGATTTAAATTCCAATACTTTCGATTATGCAAGTAAAAACATTAAAGCCATCCGATAAGCCCTCGCACATGTTGAAGGTAGGAAACAAAAGGGCAGGCGCGCTCGAAAAACATGGGATCGACACGATCGAGAAGCTACTGTATTATTTCCCACGCCGGTACCTCAACCGCACCAATATCAAGCCGATCAACCAGCTCAAACCGGGTGATAAAGTCACCCTGATCGGCCAGATCCGGGCCACCGGCGTAATCCCCGGGAGGAAACGCAGGTTCGAGGCAATCCTCGATGACGGCAGTGGCCACCTGAACCTGGTCTGGTTTGGCAGGGCAGGCTATATCAAAAATTCTATCAAGAAAGGGGCGGTACTTTCGGTTACAGGCGAAGTCAAGGATTTCTACGGTCTCCAGATAGTCCACCCCGAGTTCGAACAACTGGGTGACAAGGAAGATGCCGAAAACCTCCTGCACACCGCCGGTATAGTCCCGCTCTACAGCTCCGGTTCTGTCCTGGCAAAAGTCGGTCTGACCAGCCGTGGATTTCGCAATATCATCCGTGAAGCTCTCGATCGATGCGGGCACCTGATGCCGGAATTCATGCCGGAATTCATCTTAAAGGAACTGACACTGCCAGAGATAGCCGAAGCGCTGGAGCAGATCCATTTTCCCGAGGATGAAACCCGCCTCGAGACCGCCCGTCAGAGATTAGCTTTTGAGGAG
>WJMC01000046.1 GCA_014728145.1 Candidatus Zixiibacteriota bacterium
CTTGAATACGGTTTAACGGATACCGGAAAATGGAATCTGCTATGGGTTACCCGCTTTCCGTTATTCGAGTACAATCCGGATGAAGACCGTTTCGACGCTATGCACAATATCGTGACCTCGCCGGTCGAAGAAGATATTGAACTATTGGATGAAGGCTTTTCGACGGACCTGGAACCCTCTGATCCGAATCATCCCTGGGCCAGGATTTACGCCAATCAGTATGACCTGGTCTTAAACGGCTGGGAGATTGCCTCGGGAGGAATCAGGAACCATCGCCGGGATATTCAGCAGAAGATCTTAAACGTATTGGGAATGTCGGACGAGCGTGCCGAGGCGGCATTTGGATTTTTATTGAGAGCGCTGGAACTGGGTGCTCCTCCTCATGGCGGAATAGCCCCCGGGCTGGACCGTATCGTGGCCATGATGTGTCATACGGACTCCATAAGGGATGTCATACCGTTCCCAAAAACAACTACCGCGCAGTCACTTATGGAAGGGTCTCCATCGCCTGTCAGCGATTCTCAACTGCGAGAGCTGAAGATAAAATTAGATCTGGATGATTGATTCCGTAGAACCTTAAGGGAACTTCGGCGGTTTTTGATGTAAAACATGAAGTTTAGATATTTCTTTGAGCGCTATAACTTTAGAACTTTTTGCCGAAATAGAAGATAAGGAAATTGAAGATAGAAACAGAGGACTTGACAGCCAAAGTAACAAAAAAGATCGTTTTCGACGACACCGACTTGAGACAACTGTTCGGGATCGGTGATGTCAATCTGAGGATAATCGAAGAACAGTTCGATACCAGGATTGTCGCGCGCGGCAACGAGATCATCCTTGAGGATCACAAGGAGATCGTCGACAAGGTCGAGAAACTGCTTTACGATCTGGATGAGCATCTTCGCAAGAACTATGAGCTTCCGGAAAGCTATGTCTGGTACGCGATTTCGATGCTCAAGGAGAATGGCGAGGGACCGGCCGAAAAGCTTTCTCCCAAAGCGCTGTTTGAGTCCAACAATATCAGGATTGTCCCCAAGACCCTGGGACAAAAAGTCTATGTCGATGCGATGAGCAGTTACGACATAGTCTTTTCAATCGGTCCGGCCGGAACCGGAAAGACCTATTTGGCTGTAGCCAGGGCGGTCGCTGCCCTGAAGCAGAATCAGGTCCAGAGGCTGGTTTTGGTGCGCCCGGCAGTAGAGGCCGGTGAGACTCTGGGCTTTCTGCCCGGTGATATCCGGGCCAAGGTGGACCCGTATATTCGACCGATTTATGACGCGTTGCACGATATGTTACAGGCTGATAAAATACGCAAGTTTTTGGAACTGGGTGTGATCGAAATCGCGCCTCTGGCGTTTATGCGCGGGCGCACGCTCAATAACGCTTTCGTGATCCTGGATGAAGCCCAGAATACCAGTACCGCACAAATGAAAATGTTTCTCACTCGCATCGGTGAAAAGTCCAGGGCTGTAGTCACCGGTGATGTCACCCAGATCGACCTGGATAAAAGCCGTGTATCCGGGCTGATTACCGCACAGAGAATCCTCAAAAATATCGACGGCATCAAGTTTATTTACCTGGACGAGAAAGACGTCGTGCGCCACAGGCTGGTGCAGGAAATTATTAAGGCATACGACAAGTCAAGCAAGAAGTAATCATTCCTTTTCAAGGATGTAAAGGGTGTTTCGTCTGTTAATTCGTATTAAACGATTTGCAAAGAAGAAATTGAAGCTGAGCGGTACTGTTCGCCATACCAGTTCCAGGGATAAGCTTCTCTATAAATCAGTACTGATTTTGGTAATCGGGCTGATGATTACACTTTTGTACCCGCAACAGCAGATTTTTCAGGCGGTCTCGATACCAAGACTGGATGAAATCGCGCGCGAAGACATAGTCGCGCCTTTCGCCTTCGAGGTAAAACGTCCCCAGGATCAGGTAGACCGCGAGATTCGCGATACACTCGACAACCTGCCGGTAATCCTGAATTACAATTTCGGGCTCTATGAAAATGTCTATTCCAGCATCGGGACGTTTTTCAGCCATGTCCGTGACCTGAAAGAGAGCAATCTTCCGCTTGCCAGAAAAGTCGATTCACTGAACTCGATTAAGGAGGATGTGGATATCGCAGTCCTGCGTGAATTGCTTAAGAGCAATCATCTCGATACCACCGAAAACCGTCTCTTAAAAACGATAGAGTCCATATATCAATTAGGGGTCCTGCCGGATTCAATCGATCTCAGCGAATACAATTTCAATTTTGCCCAGGTCAGAAAGAAACAACAGCAGTTGCGTACACCGGTCGAAAATATTCTAACGGTCGGTCAAACTCGGGATATCTTCATGGAGCGAGCGGAAAGCGACACGATATTTCCGCATTCACCCCAGGGTTTTGCAAGCCTGGGATACAGTTTCATCAAGCCCAACCTCAGCATCAACATGGCGGCCACCAATCTTAACAAGAAAAACAAACTTGATGCGATACCACATATCGAGCGAGAGTTCAAGGCCGGCGAGGTCATCATAAAGCGCAACACCAAAGCCGACAGCTGGCATATCCGTTCACTCGAGGCGATGACCGCCGAACAGCTTGAATCCGGTCGCAAGGGATCATTCTGGCAAAAGCTTCTGCCCTATTTTGGACGGGGCTCATTTATCCTGTTTGCTCTGGTGATGCTGGCTGTGTTTCTCGCCAACTACAATAACCGCAGGATGTTCTCAAATCCAAAGTTCACTGCAATGATGTTAATCATTGTCCTGGAAGTCGTAGCTGTCTATGTCATCGACCACGAGCTGAATCTGTCTGTTTACCTGATACCCTTCGCGATCGGGGCGATACTTTTGACGATCATGTTCGACCTGGCCACAGGAATATTTACCACGCTCATAATGGCGATCATAGTCGGTATCCTCCAGAATTTCAATTTCGCCACTATGTTGTTGGCATTCTTCTCCGGGGCGGTTGCCTCGCTGTCTGTGATACGGGTCCATAAGCGCTCGGATTTTTATCGCTCGATATTATACCTGACGGTGTTCTACCTGGTAGCGGTCTACCTCATGGAGGCGTTAAAATTTTCGACTTCTGATGAGATCATTCCATACCTGGGTTACGGTATGGTCAATGCCGTATTGTCGCCGATCATCGCTATGGGATTTTTGCCGGTATTCGAAACCATGTTCGGGATAACGACCGATTTGACACTTCTGGAACTGTCGGACATGAACCACCCGTTATTGCGCCGCCTGGCACTGGAAGCCCCGGGTACGTATCATCATTCAATTGTGGTTGGAAACCTGTGCGAAAAGGCGGCCGAGGCGATTGACGCCAATCCGCTTCTGGCGCGGGTCGGTTCATATTATCACGATATCGGCAAAATGGAGATACCGGAATATTTCGTGGAGAACTCCCAGGGCAACAAGAGCAAACATGACAGCCTGAGTCCGTCAATGAGCGCCCTGATCATCAGTTCGCATGTGAAGAAAGGGCTCGACCTGGCCGACCAGGCCGACCTCCCCGATGTCATCATGGATTTCATTGCGGAACACCACGGTACGACACTGATGTCATATTTCTATCACAAGGCCAGGGAACTCAAGAGTGAAAACGGCGGTGAGGAGGTGCCCGAGGAAGAGTACCGTTATCCCGGTCCACGTCCACATTCCAAGGAAACCGCGATTTTGATGATTGCCGATTCGGTCGAGGCCGCCTCGCGAACGCTTGAGGATCCCAAGCCTTCACGAATCCGCAACCTGGTCAAGAAACTGATCAATGAAAAATTTCAGTCCGGCCAGCTCTCCGATTCCGAATTGACCATGCGGGATCTTTCAATCATGGAAGATGCCTTTACGCAGAGAGTCCTGAGCGCGTTTCACACTCGTGTCGACTATCCCCAGAAAGAGGAAGCCAAGTGACTGTGGAGATCTTCAACACGACCCGCAAAAAGTATCTTCCGAAAAAAAAGCTTGCCAAACTGGTTGAATCTGTTTTAGTTACCGAAGGAAAAGAGTTTGCTGTTAATCTGGTGTTCATAGGTCCGCAAAAAATGCAGGCTTTGAATCGCACATATCGGGGGCAGGACAAAACCACTGACGTTCTATCGTTTGCCGCGGATGATCCGGACGAGCCTCCATCTTTTAGGCCTGTCGGAGAAATATATATCTGCCTTCAAACCGCCCAAAAACAGGCTCATAAATATAATCATTCATTGACCCATGAACTTCTCTTTCTGGTTGCCCACGGTGCCCTGCACCTGTGTGGGTACACTCACGATGCAGATCAAGATTATGATTTCATGATGACTAAAACCCGCGAATACATCCGCAGGCTGGAGGCGTGATCGTGCCCTACGTGTTATTTGGCATAGCGTTTTTGATATTTTACCTGGCATTTTCAGTCAATGTCTTCGGGTTTGGCCTGATCATGTATGACAACGCATCGGTCGAAGAATTCAAAAACATTTCCGAGCGTAAAAGACGAAGACTAAATCATCTCTTCGAGGACACCACACGCTTCAAGTATTTTGTGGTTATATTCAATAATTTCGCCCTGATCGTGATGACCATCCTGATCTATCGGGCTACACATTTTTACACTATACATAACTCAGTCGTCAGGGCTGTCATCACGGTTATCGCGATTGTACTGTTGTGGCTGATCTTTCTGACCGTGGTACAGTTCTACTCCAAAAGGGTCTCCTCCCGCTGGCGAGTGCGCACACTGGTTCGAAAACTGCTTCTGGTGGATATGCTGTATTTTCTGTTTCGACCGTTTGTATATCTTCTGATCCGCACCCTCAATGTCTATAAGGGTGAATCACTCTCGGAAGAACAGAAAGAGAACCTGGTCGAACGCGCGATTGAATCCATGGCCGATTCGGCCGGTATCGATGAGCCGTTGATGGAAGACGATGAGCGCGAGATGATCGAGAAGATCTTTGTACTGGACCAGACTGCAGTCAAGGCGGTCATGGTACCCCGCATCGAGATCGACTCGATTTCAGCCGATGCTACCCTCGATGAGATCCGCGACATTGTGCGCAAGACCGGTCATTCGCGTTTTCCTGTCTATGGCGAAGACGCCGATGATGTGCTCGGTTTTCTATATGTCAAGGATCTCTTCTGCCGTAACCTCGATGAGGATGACGATTTCGAAGTTCGACATTTTGTTCGCAAACCTTTCGTAATTCCTGAAGCAAAACGACTGGATGAACTGCTGGAGGAACTCAAGCGGTCACGCACCCACATCGCCCTGGTGGTCGACGAGTACGGCGGTACGGCCGGCATCGTCACAATGGAGAACGTGATTGAGGTAATCGTCGGTGATATACAGGATGAGCATGACTACGAGGAGGCCGAGATTGTCGAGCTTGATGAAGGTGGTTTCCGTGTGGATGCCAATATGCCGATGGAACGACTGGCGGATTATCTCGATATCGAGTTCCACGACGAGAGTTTCGAGACAGTCGGCGGTTTGATCTACGATCTGGCCGGCACTCTCCCTGACAAGGGCCAGGTCCTGACCAGTGACGGCATCAAGTTTACAGTGGAAAAAATCGACGGCCAGCGGATCGAAACGGTCAAAATAGAAAAACTACCGCCGCCTGAAGAGTTTGCAACCCATCCGGAAGAATAAGCTCTACATTCCATCCCACATCTTTCACCATAAATGCTTAACTGGTCTTTCAAAAAAACGATCACTACCATAATGTCTTGACAAAGAGTCATTAATATTATCTATTTCACCCTCAGCGAGGATTATATGGCAAAATTGTATTACGATTACAGGGATATCTTCAAGGCACCGCGGATCGCTTTGATGGGCAAAAACATATTTATCATGATGCTCAACCTCTGCCTCGGGTATTTTCTTTATCTCGTTTTTGCATACGGAGCCTTTCTAATTGACGGTTACTCGATCCTTCAAGTATGGAGCCTGCATCAGCTTTTCCCGCTCGGAAAAGATGTTTTCGAAGGAAATATCGCACTGGCTGTCTGGGCAGTCGGGATACTGCTTCTGCTGTATTTTTTCCTGCGGGGAGCACTGGGAGTAGCGCGAGCGAGCTTTGAGGAACTGCGGGGCAACTATTTCTATTCATCCAGGGAAGCAATGAAATTCATCTCCCATAAAAACGGTATAGTCTTCCGTGCTATATTGGGAGTGGTCGTTTTTATGGCGTTTATTATTCTGCTCGGTGCAATCGTCGGCCTGATTGGAAAAATCCCGTATATCGGTGAATTGATCTATGGCTTTTTCTACGATTTCCCCTTCTTCGTGGTCTCGCTGTTTGCGGTACTGGTGATATTTTTGTTGAGCACATTTATCCTGCTCGGGCCGGCGGTGACCGCGGTCAAGGGCGAGGACGCCATGA
>WJMC01000047.1 GCA_014728145.1 Candidatus Zixiibacteriota bacterium
ATTCGGCTGTTTCCCGCCTGTTTGAAGTCGACAAACCGTCCGAAGCGTGGAAAAAGATAGTCGGACCCAAAGATATCGTCGGGATAAAGAGCAATGTCTGGGGGCCTTTGCCGACACCTTCGGAAGTCGAACAGGCGATAGAGGCAGGCATCCTCTCGGCCGGAGTAGAGAAAGAAAATATCGCTATCGACGATCGCGGTGTTTTACGGAGCGAAGTTTTCAAAAACGCCACAGCCCTGATAAATGTGCGTCCCCTGAGGACTCATCACTGGTCCGGCATCGGCGGATGCTTGAAGAACCCGATCATGTTTACCCCGACACCGTGGAAGTACCACGACAACTCCTGTGCCGATCTCGGCCTGGTCTGGAAGCTTCCCGAGGTAAAGGGAAAGGTCCGCTTGAATATCCTGGTGCTGTTGACGCCACATTTTTACAGTGTCGGACCGCATAATTTTGATGCCAAGTATACCTGGCCCTACCGGGGCTTATTGGTTTCCACAGATCCGGTTGCGAGCGACGCGGTCGGAATCAGTTTGTTCAACGCCAAAAGGAAAGAATACTTCGAGCGCGAACGGCCGATCAAGCCACCGCCTCACCATGTGGTATTCGCTGACACCCGTCATGGCCTGGGTGTCAGCGATCTGAATAAAATTGAATTGGTCAAATTGGGATGGATGGAGAACAGCTACTTCTGATCATCTATTTCGCAGGCACAGATGCTCCGGATCATTTTCGACAATTCTGTGTAGAGATCGGACAACCTGAGAATTCCCACAATTTCGTCATTACGCACGACCGGGATTGATAATGACTGCCACATTACGAACTTGTGAATCGCCTCGGTGATCGGCGCGTTCTCATCGATGTTTTCATTGATCGGGTGAAAGGCATCCCTGACATGAACCGAGCGCGCCCGCTTGCAAAGATCGGGAATTGTGTATTCCCAGAATTTAAAGGTATCCATTATAGAGTGCACAAATTCTTCGCTCAGGCCGGCCCGCGATAGAGTTTTCAAATCACCGATCGAATCATATTTGGGTTCGAGAGCTTTCAGAAAGGCCAGATGCCCAAGCTTCCCGACGATCTTGCCATGCTTGTCACGTACCAGGACCGCCCGGTGTTTCATACGACCCTCATCCAGCTTCTTCTGGGCTTCTTCCAGTATATTAACAGCGTCAAGGAGGGTAGCGTCCTCATCGACAATTGCGTAATCCTCAAGCCTGAGCATCAAATCTTTAACTTTTTTGGTTTCCATAACATAATCCTTCCCTAACTCTTGTGAAAAGTCAGAAAAACAGTCTGCTCAGCATACAATAACCAAAATATGGATCAACAGTTGCATAAAACTTTAGGCAACCGCTAAATTTTTATCCAGTCAAAATCGGCATACCCATGATCGGCCACAGTACAACGATCACGATACAGAGCACAATCAAAAGTATGATACTGGCAGGAATACCGACCACAAAGAATTCACCGGAAGTGAATTGTTTGCTTTCGTAGGCGATGGCGTTGGGAGCCGCTCCGACCAGAAGCAGAAACGGCATACCAGCCACGACCAGCGAACTGAACAGGATAACTTCCGGAGCAACACCCAGGTAAGGCGCGATGACCAGCGCTACCGGAAGTGAAATCGCAATCGCGGCGACGTTCATGATGAAGTTAGTCATCATCATTACGAAGAAACTGATCGCCATCACAAAAATCAGCCAGTGCGCGTTCTGGAAAAGCACCAGCCAGTTGATCGCCAGCCATTTGGCCGCCCCGGTTTCCCACAGGCAGAAGCCGATACTCATAGCGCCCCCGAAGAGCAGGACAATATTCCAGGGTATTTCCTCCAAATCCCTGATATTTAACACCCTGAACAGGAAAAACAGGATCGTCGTGATCAAAATAATCGCGCTTTTGTTAATCGGCGCCAGCGCCGGTATAAACGAACGCATACTCATCACCAGGATGCTAGAAAAAACGATCAGAAGCGTAAGTCCCTCGGTAACGGACATCGGGCCAAGATCCTGCGCCATCGGTTTGACCCTTTCCCGCAGTCCGGGGATAGTCTTTTTTTCCGGCTTGTAGACAACCATGAAAAATCCCCATAAAATGAAGGTCATCACCACTCCCACCGGAAACATATACCAGGACAGCTCGAAGAAACCGATTTCCCGTCCGACGACATCCTTGAAAAATCCTATGGCAACCGCGCCCCGGGCGGCCCCTAAGAGCGTGATGATACTGCCCGCGCCGGCCACGAACGCCATGCCCATAAACAAGCCTTTACCGAAGCGTGTCGGTTTGTTATCCTCTGCGTACAGGCCGTAGATCGCCATTAAAAGCGGATAGACCGCCGCCGCCACCGCGGTATGGGCCATGATCAATGTCAGAGCCGAAGTCATTACGAAACTGCCCAGGTAAATCATGCTGGTTCGTTCTCCCACCAGAAGTAGCATCCGGTAAGCCATCCGCTGTGTCAGTCCGGTTTTGGCAAAAGCCATGCCGATCACGATCGAGCCAATGATAAACCAAACCGATGGATCCATGAAATTGCCGAAAGCGACATCGGCCGGTCGAATCAGAAAAAGCGCCTGCAGAACACCGATTGCGATACTGGTGACGCCGATTGGAACGACTTCGAATACCCACCAGATACCTGCCAGAAGAAAAATCGCGAGAGCGCCTTTACCCTGCTGAGTCAGTTCAAAATGCTTACCCTGAGGATCGACAGCATCACCCCAGGGTGGAGAAAAATTGACTATACAGAACAGGCCGATCCCGAGAAAGATCAGAGCGATCCGTTTCCAGTCGATTTTTCTTTTGCCAAATCGTTTGGCAGTTTCCGACCTCTGCGCCAGATCTTTGGTCATTCTGGTCCTCTCCTCATTTATAACTGTATGGATTGACCCCTGTATGCTGGAGAATATTTTGAGCGAATGCCTTTCGGCACAACTCACTGCGGGTAGTGGGATGATGATCCCTTGTGGGGGTCAAAGTTTGTTTTTTCATTAACTTACAAGCTATCCCATGAGCCATATAAAGCCACAAAATACCATTCCCGCATTTGCTTGTCAATACATGATAATCCTGATTTGAAGATTTTTGTAACGGCCCCGAAACAGCCGGATTTTCAGTAAATCAAGTTGTGTAAAATAGTTAACTGGATAAAACAAAAGGGCATATGCTGTTATGGAACTTTAGAAAGGCTGATATACCCATGCGGAAACTGGACTTCGCGGAGAGTAGTTAAATAAGCCTCTGGCTAGGTGTCGGGGCAGTTTTGATCGAGATGCGCTGCAAAAGTCAAGGACTTCCCATACAGTTCTAACCTCTCGGTTAGTTGGTTAACCAGCCTTTTTTTTCTTCAGCTATGATCCTTCTTTTATGGACTGGCGGCCCACCCGCATGCGGGCGGGATTTGTTCAACTAATAAATTGGAAGTGGTACGGATTCACGATATAGGTAACACCGGACCTGCCTCCTGAAGAGGTGGCCACCCGACCTACAATATCGATCTTACAAAATACCGCACCTGAATCATGCGGTTCTTTCCCGGCATTTCATCATATAACAAAAAACCGCCCGGATGAGGTTATTATCCGGACGGTTTAGGTGTTAAGATCTGATGAGCCGTTATTTCATCAGAATCATCTTTTTCGTTTCAACATAGTTGTCAGCGGTCAGGCGGTAGAAATAGATGCCCGAGGCGACCTGACGGCCGTTATCGTCACGGCTGTTCCCGTCAACACTTCTACGATATCAAGAAAGCCTATGAGAGTCAAGGATTAGATGGACTCAAAGAAAAGACCCGCCGTAAACCATGCCATAAGAATCGAGTAGCCCCGGAGATTGAAGAGGCAGTGCTTTTGATGACCTATGAGTACCCAGCCTATGGACAACTGCGAGCCTCGAATGAATTACGTAAACAGGGTGTTCTGATATCCTCGGGTGGAATCAGGTCGATCTGGTTGCGTCATGGTCTGGAGACCTTCAAGAAGCGTCTGAAAGCACTGGAGGAGAAGGCCGCCAAGGAAGGAATCGTTTATACCGAGGAACAGCTTCGTGTCCTGGAACAGGCTCGTAAAGAGCGTGAGACGGTCCCCGATGAAATCGAGACTCACCATCCGGGCTACCTGATAGCCCAGGATACCTTTTATGTCGGTTATCTCAAAGGCGTAGGACGAATCTATCAGCAGACCGTGATTGACACCTACTCATCAGTGGCTTTTGCCAAGCTGTACACCGCCAAGGTTCCCTTGACCGCCGCTGATGTCTTAAATGACAAGGTAGTGCCTTTCTATGATGAACAGGGAGTTGATATTCTGCGAGTTCTGACTGATCGAGGCACGGAGTTCTGTGGCCGGCTTGACAAACATCCCTACCAGCTCTATCTTCAGCTGCACGAGATTGAGCATACCAGGACCAAAGCCAGACATCCACAGACCAACGGAATCTGTGAACGCTTCCATAAGACAATCCTGGATGAGTTCTATAAATCGATCTTTAGAAGGAAGATATTTTCCTCGATTGAGGAATTACAGACTGAGTTGGATCAATGGATGATTCATTACAATCAGGAACGAACTCATCAAGGCAAGAGGTGTCAAGGTAGAACACCGATGCAGACTTTTATTGACGGAAAACATCTGGCCCAAAAAGCCAATCTCGAAAATGAGGATAATCTGGTAGCCTAAAAAATAACCATCAGAGGTTGATGACTGTCAACTCAAGTGTCGTTCAGTACAACTTAAATCATACTCCAATGGCATGGCCAGGTGGGCGAGGATGTGCAATGAAATTACGCAAATTGTTAGGAGTATACTCAGTAATTCCTGAGTATTATAATTGGAGGTAATTATGAAATCGATATTACTTATTTTTCTGCTGTTATTAAATGTAAGCATTTGCTCGTCATTTGACATTCATTCTAATCTGTTAAAAGAACTTGAATATTCATCGGGAAAACCAATTTTGAAGATAGATAGAAAC
>WJMC01000048.1 GCA_014728145.1 Candidatus Zixiibacteriota bacterium
CTATTGTGATTTCTACTCACAGACTGATTTGAGCCAGGAGGATGACTGCCTGGCGGCCATAAACCGGGAACTGGCATATCTCGGTGAAAGATACGGCCGGCTCTGGACCGAAACTTTGTACCTGGGCGGAGGAACACCCTCGCTGCTCAAAACAGAGAATCTGTTCTGGCTGATTTATAACATCTTTCAGACTTTTCCGAGCTCTAAAATTCGCTCCGCTCCGGAGATCACAATCGAACTCAATCCCGATGATGTCACTGATATTAAGCTCGAGGCTTACCGCAATATGGGAATCAATCGTATCTCACTGGGACTGCAGACTTTCAATGACAGGCTCCTGCGTTTAATCAACCGCCGGCATAACTCGAATGACAGCCGTCGGGCGATGGAGAAAGTCCGCCAGGCCGGTTTTGATAACCTATCGGTCGACCTGATCTTCGCCATCCCGGGACAGTCCCTTGAAGACATAGAAAACGACCTCGAACAGGTTTTGAGGTTCTCTCCTGAACATATTTCAATTTACTGCCTCACATTTGAACCGGAAACCCGTTTCGACCAGCTCCGCCGTGAGGGCAGGCTCGAACCGCAGGACGAAAAAAAGCAGGCTGTGGCATACAGATTTATTCGCGGGTTTCTCCAAGGGCGCGGTTACCGGCATTACGAAATCTCGAATTTCTGCCTTCCCGGCAGGACCTGCAGGCACAACCTCAACTACTGGCATTGCGGCAACTACATTGGACTGGGTCCCGCCGCCCACTCCCATATTGACGATCAGCGCTGGAGTAACAGCTATGACCTTCCCGAATATATCCGCAGGCTGTCCAGCGATAATTCAGCTGTCGAATTCGAGGAAAAACTCGACCGGAAGATGCAAGCGGAAGAGCTGGTGCTGATGTCCCTGCGACTGCGCGAGGGCCTCAATCTCAAGCTCTACAAGAAGATAAGCGGTCAGGATATACTCCTTAAGAGAGATGCCCTAATCAATGATCTAATTGAAAATCGATTGATCGAACTGGCCGGCGATCAGCTTCGACTCACGGCCGAAGGTTTTTTAATTGCCGACCAGATAATTCTCGAGCTGGCCTGATTGCGGCATTCCGACAGCCGTCAGTGCTTGGGAGCCACGCAGAGCAAAATGTTCGGGTTGTCCGCCATTGATTCAAGCCTCTGGCCTGATGAGCGTGACGATGCGATAACGACTCTGTCTGGATTTTTGGGCCTGCACTCGATATCACCTGCGTGACGCTGGACAGGGCACCTGAAAGTCGGGTCATTTTTTCTCAAACGACGGATAGCTTCCCTCCTGGAATATGATTTTACGGCGATATTTATACGAGTATGTCGTGAATTAGATTATGTCGGTCGGCAGCCGGACTGCTTTAGCACTATTTCCCCGAATACGTCCTGTTTTTCGCGCTGAGTGCTGAAAATGATCGCTTTTTCGTTGCGAGAGATTAAATTAAGTTGTAAGTATGGATTCTGAACATGGAATTATTCGACGAAAAAGATGAGAGCTTAAATACCGGGCAACCGCGCCCCCTGGCGGAGCGCATGCGTCCGGAGAAGCTAAATGATATCATCGGGCAAAACCATCTCGTGGGCGAAAACTCTCCGATACGGGTCGCTCTCCGGAAAGGTTACCTGCCTTCAATGATTCTCTGGGGACCACCCGGCTCAGGCAAGACCACGATTGCCTCGGTCATCGCCAGGCAGGTCGAGGCGCGTTTTATTTTTCTCTCGGCGGTCTCTGCAGGGATCAAGGACGCGCGCAGAATTGTCACCGAGGCTGAACGCGAATGGCAACACTACCATCGCCAGGTGATCCTGTTTATCGACGAAATCCATCGCTTTAACAAAGCCCAGCAGGACTTTTTCCTGCCCTATGTCGAAAAGGGAGTTATCATCCTGATCGGCGCTACGACCGAGAACCCATCTTTTGAGGTGATCAGCCCGCTTCTCTCGCGATGCCAGGTCTTCACTCTAAATCGTCTCGGAGAAGATCATATCGTCCAGCTTTTAGAGAGAGCGATCACCGATGAAAAACAAGGGGTTGCCTCGAGCGGAGTTAAACTCGGCAGTGATATACTGACCTACCTGGCGAACCTTGCCGATGGTGACGCGCGCCGGGCACTTTCATACCTCGAACTGATCGTGTCCCATTTTTCACGCCATGAGAAATCCCCCGGTCTGGAGGAGATCAGCCAGGTACTGCAGAAGAAGACCCTGATCTATGACAAATCTGGCGAGGAGCATTACAACCTGATTTCAGCCTTACACAAGTCGATCCGCGGTTCCGATCCTGATGCCGCCCTGTACTGGCTGGCAAGAATGCTCGAGTCGGGTGAAGATCCTCTCTACCTGGCCCGTCGGCTGGTGCGGATGGCTGTGGAGGACATCGGCTTATCCGATCCGGCCGCGCTCAATGTAGCGCTCAACGCGCGTGACGCATTCCGCTTTCTGGGAAGCCCCGAGGGTGATCTGGCCCTGGCCGAGTGCGCGGTTTACCTGGCTACCGCACCCAAATCGAAC
>WJMC01000049.1 GCA_014728145.1 Candidatus Zixiibacteriota bacterium
CCAACAGCCTGATCTGTCCGGTCTGTTTGGGGCTTCCGGGTGCACTTCCGGTCACAAATAAAAAGGCTGTCGAAAAAGGACTTAAATTCGCAACAGCGGTTGGAGCTGAAATTGCCGGTGTGCTTGAATTCGATCGAAAAAACTATTTCTATCCCGATCTCCCCAAGGGCTATCAGATTACTCAATATCACAATCCACTTGCGCGGGGTGGAAAAATCAGGATAGAGACGGATAAAGAACACAAGTATATCGAGCTTGAGGAATGTCACCTGGAAGAGGACGCCGGTAAGTCATTTCATGGCCACGAATGCACCACTGTAGATCTCAATCGATGCGGGGTTCCGCTTTTGGAAATCGTTACCCGGCCGGTGATTCATAGTCCCGAAGAGGCTTATCTGTTTCTGAAACGGCTCAAGCAGATTGTGCAGTACCTTGGCCTGTCATATGCGGATATGGAAAAAGGTGAGTTGAGATGCGATGCCAATATCTCGATCAGAGATAGCGATGATTCCGCTTTGGGACCGAAAGTCGAGCTGAAAAACCTGAATTCCTTCCGTTTCATCAGGCGGGCATTGGAATACGAGTATAAACGCCAGGTTAAAACGGTGAAGGCCGGGAATTCTGTTTTGCGCGAGACCCGTCTCTATGACGAGCAGATGAATACGACCCTCCCAATGCGATCCAAGGAGGAATCATCCGATTACCGCTTTTTTCCGGAGCCGAATCTTCCGCCCCATAAGATTTCAAAAGAATTGATCGCGCGATTGAAATGCTCTCTTTTGGAACTTCCGGACAAGAGGCTGGATCGTTACCTCACTGATATGGGATTGCCGTTCGATTCGGCGCAGGCATTGATATCCGATTTCGAATTATCAGAGTATTTTGAGAAGACAGCCGGATATTGCCAAGATTCGAAGCTGGCCGCCAACTGGATTTTAACCGAGCTTATGGGGCTGATGAGTGCTGAGAAGATCAGTTTGAAGAAGCTGAAAATAAGTCCCTGGATGCTTGCGGATCTCTTGATTCAGGTCCAAAAGAAACAGATCTCAGGTAAGATCGCAGCTACTGTGCTCAGGCGGATGATTGCCACAGGTGAGCCGGCGGAGGCGATTATCGAGCGCGAGGGGCTCAGGCTGATAACCGACCGCGATTCGTTACTGGAAGTGATAGAAGAAGTTATCAGTGAGAACCCCGAGAATCTGAAAAAGTATCTTGACGGCAGAGAGAAGCTGTTTGTATTTTTCGTCGGCCAGGTGATGGCCAAAACGGGCGGCCAGGCCGACCCGCAGGCTGTAAACAAACTGTTGAGGGAGACACTCGATGACAGACAAGCTTAAGCTGGCAGTATTCGCATCGCACGGCGGTTCAAATCTGCAATCTATAATCGATGCCTCCCGCGATCCTGATTTCCCGGCCGAGGTGGCTCTGGTGGTTTCGAACAACCTCAAGGCTTTTGCTCTCACAAGAGCCGGGAAAGCCGGGATACCGACTGTCGTGTGGCAGAAAAAGAAATTTGCCGACGCCAAAGCTTATGTCGACTTTATCCTCGAAAAACTGCGTGAACATGGTATCGATTTGATCTGCCTGGCCGGTTATATGAAACTGATTCCATCGGAACTGATCCGCCAGTATCGTATCATAAATATTCATCCCGCCTTGCTTCCCAAATACGGGGGTAAAGGGATGTACGGTATCCATGTCCACGAGGCGGTCCTTGAAGCCGGCGAGGATGCGACCGGAGTGACGATCCATCAGGTTAACGAAAAATATGACCAGGGAAAAATCTTGAATAGTTGCCAAGTCGCCGTTAGTCCCGATGACAATCCGGAGAGCCTGCAGAAAAAAGTGCTTGAGTTTGAACATAAATTGTACCCCGAAACAATCGCAAAAATTGCCAAAGGAGAAATTACTCTCGATGAATGATGAAATCAAAACTGTTTACAAGACGGAGATAGAGGAATTTCCCCGCTTTGCCGAGGGAAAGGTGCGGGATGTCTACGATCTGGGCGACAAGCTTTTGGTGGTAGCTTCCGACAGGCTCTCCGCGTTTGACGTGGTTCTGCCCAACCCGATACCCAACAAGGGAGTGGTGCTTACCCAGATGTCGGTTTTCTGGTTCGATTATCTCAAGGATGTCGTTCCGAATCACTTTATTACAGCCAACCTGGATGAGTATCCCTCGGAACTGACCAGGTATCGCGATATCCTCGATGGGCGTTCGATGCTGGTCAAGAAATGCAAGCGAATCGACTTCGAATGCATTGTAAGGGGATATATTACCGGTTCGATGTGGAAAGAGTACCAGAGAGCCAAAGAGAAAAATGCCAAGAAGATACTGCATGGTTTCGAGCTTCCCAACAACCTCGAGGAGTCGGAAAAACTGCCTAAACCACTGTTTACTCCCTCGACCAAGGCTGAAACCGGCCACGACGAAAATATCAGTCAGGAACAGATGGCAGACCAAATCGGATCTGATCTCGTTAAAAAGCTTGAGGATGTTTCGATTCGGCTGTTCGAAAAAGCTTCCAACTACGCTGAAAATCGCGGAATCATGATAGCCGACACCAAGTTCGAATTCGGCTTCGACGGCGATCAGCTTACCTTGATCGATGAGGTGCTTTCACCTGATTCCTCGCGTTTCTGGCCCAAGTACAAGTATTCCAAGGGCAAGAGCCAGGAGAGTTTCGACAAGCAGTTCATCCGCGACTACCTCAGCCAGAGCGGTTGGAACAAAAAACCACCGGCACCCGAGGTACCGGAAGATATCATCAACAAAACCAGCGAAAAATACAAGGAAGCCTACGAGCTTCTGGTGGAATAAAGGGAAGGTGTTATGTCTGCGAGCCAAAAGGGAAACTGGATCAAGATAAAGAGAGCGTTGATCTCGGTCTCGGACAAGACCGGAATAGTTGAGCTGGCCAAAAAACTTCAGGATCTGGATGTCGAAATCATTTCAACCGGCGGTACAAAAAAAGTGCTCAAGGAAAACGGTATCCAGGTCATCCCGATATCCTCGTTCACCGGCGCGCCGGAGATCCTGGATGGACGGGTGAAAACGCTTCATCCAGCGGTCCATGCCGGAATCCTCTATAAGCGTGATGTCGAAGATCATCAGAAGGAAATGAAAGCCCACAGCTACAAAGACATCGACATGGTGATCCTGAATCTCTACCCATTTGAGTCGACTCTCAAAAAGGAAGGTGTTACCGAAGAGGAGATTATCGAGAATATCGATATCGGCGGCCCTACCATGCTTCGTTCAGCGGCCAAAGCCTTCGACTATGTCGCCATAGTCACCGATCCCTCGCAGTACAGCGATATTATCGAGGAATTGAGCGAAAATACAGCCTCGATTTCGTACCAGACCCGCCTTGATCTGGCAAAATCCGCGTTTTGCCGGGTGGCTGACTACGATCGGGCGATTTCAACTTATTTTGTCTGTGGCAAGGCCGAAAAGGTGAGCAGTTTTCCAGAGACGATCAATATCTCTGTCAGGAAGATGATGGATTTGCGTTACGGGGAAAATCCGCACCAGGGCGCGGCGGTCTACACCGATCCCAGGGCGAATATGCCGACGCTTTCCCGGGCCCAGGTTCTGGGCGGCAAAGCCTTGTCGTACAATAACTACGGCGATTTGGAGGCGGTCCTGTCGATGATCCTGGATTTCAAGACGCCGTTTGCGGTGGTCTGTAAACACGCCAACCCATGTGGCGCGGCCGAGGCCGATAGCTTGACCGAAGCTTATCGTCTGGCTTATGAAGCCGACCCGATTTCCGCTTATGGCTCTATTATCGGATTGAATAAACCTGTCGATAAAGAGACTGCGGAGCTGTTACATGAGACCAAGTTCGTGGAATGTGTCCTGGCGCCTGAATACGAAGAAGGCGTGGTGGAACGGATGAAGAAGAAGAAAGCTCGCAGAATCCTGAAACTGCCCGAGATTATGGAGGGCTACAAGTCCTCTTTCCACCAGTACAGCTTCCTGAAGGGTGGTCTTTTGGCGATGGATCCGGATCTGTACGAGGTCAAACGTGAGGACCTGAAAACCGTGACTGAAGTCGCTCCGACTGAAGAACAAATAGAATCGATGTTGTTTGCGTTTAAAATTGTGAAACATGTGAAATCTAACGCGATTTTACTGGTCCAGGGCAAGCAAACCGTGGGAGTCGGCTGTGGTCAGACCTCGCGGGTGGATGCTTCTGTTTTGGCGGCTATGAAAGCGGGAGAGCGTGCTAAAGGGAGTTGCCTGGCCTCGGATGCTTTCTTCCCGATGAGAGACGGCGTGGATCGCGCGGCCGAAGCCGGAGTAAAGGCGATTATTCAGCCGGGTGGTTCAAAACGAGACGATGAAGCCATCGAAGCGGCCAATGAACACCAGCTAAGTATGGTATTTACCGGGATTCGCCATTTTAAACACTAATCGGATTTTAACTTGATTTTCACGTTTGAGATGTTTACATTCCCGTTATTCTGGAGAGGTTGATTTGGGCGAGAGAATACTTGAAATTGTATTTTACCTGATGCAGCATATGCGCAGCCATGACGGAGCGCTGACCCACCTGGACGATATTTCCCGTTCGCTGAAAAGCATGGGATTTTCCGACAACGAGATTTCCTCCGCTTATGGTTGGTTTTTAGAAGAAGTTCAGTCCAACAGCGTCCAGCAACTTCTGACGCGCGAGTTGTACAATCCACCCCCGCGAGTTTTTTCCGAAACCGAAAAGCAGGTGCTCTCGACTGAAGCACGCGGTTTTCTGATTCAGCTGTATCAGCTCGGCCTGTTGAATTCAGAGCAATTCGAGAGCATTATCGACCGCGTTCATCTTCTCGAACCGGGTTCGGTCGACTCCGATACCCTGAAGCTGATCGCCTCATCGGTCATTTTTGGTGGTGTCAACAAGAAGCTCGATTTGAACTGGTTCAATCTTTCCGGCGAAGAAACGGCTCATTAACAGATAATTCCCCGTGAGACTAACCAACCGCAAAATTCTGCTGGGCGTATGTGGCTGTATTGCCGCTTACAAGAGCGCTTACCTGGTTCGGCTTCTCCGTCAGGAAGGTGCCGAAGTGCGCGTGATGATGACTCGTTCCGCCGGTGAATTTGTGGCTCCCCTGACATTCGAGACATTGACTGATCATCCGGTCTATTCCGAGATGTTTCCAAAAGACCGTTATTTCGGCACTCATCATATCGATCTGGCTGAGTGGTCCGATCTTATTGTTGTGGCACCCGCTTCTGGCAATATGATCGGTAAGATAGCTTCAGGAATTGCCGATGATTTCGTGTCGACCGTCGTAATGGCTTCGCAATCGCCGGTCATGATTTCGCCCTCGATGAATACGCATATGTACGAGAACCCGATTATGCAGGCCAACCTGCGTAAACTCAAGGATCTTGGCTATCGTTTCGTTGAACCGACAGTTGGTGAACTGGCCTGCAAGACTTATGGTGTCGGCCGTCTGCCGGACCCGCAGGATATCGTCACTGTCATCACCTCGCATTTTGGCGGGCAGTCAGATCTATCCGGGCTGAAGGTTTTGATCAGTGCCGGTCCAACTGTAGAGTATCTCGATCCGGTGCGCTATATTTCCAACCCTTCCTCCGGCAAGATGGGCTACGCCCTGGCAGAGCGGGCTCGAGCGCGCGGGGCGGAGGTGACGCTGGTATCCGGGCCGGTTGCTCTTGAAGCACCTGCCGGAATTACTAGAATCGATGTTGAAAGCGGAAGCCAGATGCGACAAGCTCTCAGGGAGCATTTTGACAGGTGTGATATGCTCCTGATGGCGGCCGCGGTGGGCGATTATGGCCCGGAAACAGTCAGCGAGCACAAAATCAAAAAGAGTGCTCAGCCGATCCAGTTGAAACTCGTGCCCAAAGCTGACATCCTTCTGGAGTTATCACGGGATAAATCTGCTCAGGTCATGGTCGGATTTGCTCTGGAGACCGAGGATGTGGTTGCCAATGCGAGTGAAAAATTAAACAGGAAGAAGCTCGATATGATCGTTGTCAACAACCCCAAAATTACAGGAGCGGCTTTCAAGTCCGACACCAACCAGGTCACGATCATTGAGGCTGATGGTAACAGCTATGAACTCCCTATGATGAGCAAGCTTGAGCTGGCGGATAAAATCCTCGACAGCGCCCTTAAAATCAGTATAAAAAGTAAGCACAATGGATGACAAACACACACAGGCTGTCGACGAAGCGATCGAGATGACCCGGGTAGCTCTTGCGCAAAAGCTCGAGCTGGGTGATGATCTTCTGGCAGTGGATACTAAATATTTAGAAGGATTGAAGATGGTTCAGAAGACCAAAACTTACAAGAACCTGGATGATTTCGAGGCTGATATAAATACCTGCACAAAATGCCCGCTTCATAAGGGACGTACCAAATTTGTCTTCGGTGACGGCAACCCGAAAGCTGATGTGATGTTTGTCGGCGAGGGTCCCGGTCGTGATGAGGACCTGCAGGGTAAGCCTTTTGTCGGCCGGGCCGGAAAGCTTTTAGACAAAATCCTGGC
>WJMC01000050.1 GCA_014728145.1 Candidatus Zixiibacteriota bacterium
ACGACTGCGTGTCCATGTCATTGCAGGGAGTGCAGGGACGAAGCAATCTGATACATCAAGCGCGCCGAGCTTCTTGCAGTTGCTCGCGATGACAGGAGTGTTACAAACAATCGTCAGGTGACAATTCAGGCTCAGGAGTCTGAATCAATACCTGGCGCACATGTAAACAGTATAACAACAGATCAGAGTGACTCAGCCAGTCATGTTCTAAAATCAAGCAAGAATCAATGTACTATAACTGAAACCTGCGAACAGAGGAATGCCGCCAGAAGCGCGGCATAGGTGCCGATACCGTAGCCGATCAGGGCCATCAGGATACTGACAGGCACCAGCGAAGCTTTGTGATAGGCCGCCACGATCGGCGCTGAAGCGGCGCCGCCGATATTGGCCGCCGACGATATCGCCGCGGTATGGACATCGACTCTGAAAATCTTGGCACCCAGCAGACAGAACCCGCCGTGAATGAAGACCCAGATGTACGCGCCCACTATAAACCAGGGGGCCTGGCCCAGCATCCGACCGACCTCGGCTTTAGCGCCGATATTGGCCACGAACAGATACACCAAAGCCATCGCCAGGTTGTGCGAACCGGGGATTTTCTTGGCAGGGGTGAATGACGCCACCAGGGCCAATGAGGTTATCAGAAGAATCTTCCATGTATTACCGGTCAGGACCGGTTTTACTACCGGGAAATAGACCGAGAGCTCACCCGCTATGAAAGCAACCGTGAAACCGATCGCCAGCAGGTAGAGGTAGTGGCGCATCTCGACTTTACCCTTGTCCTGGGTGATCTCTTTGGCGGCCTGCTCCATCAGGCGCAGACGATCCTCGGGGACATTGGTAAAGCGGTTGAACCATCCGGCCAGCTTCTTGGAGTTAAGCATGATCGGCAACCAGATGATATAGACTATATTGTCGGCTAAAGCCGCCAGACCGAACATCGAGGGAGGTGTATGCACGCTTTCAGCCACCGCCGCCATATTGGCGGTACCGCCGATCCAGCTTCCGGCCAATGCGCCGAATCCGGTCCAGGCCTCGGGAGGAAGCGTCCCCGCCACAATGCCATAACCGATCGGTGCGCCGATGACCACGCCCAGCGTGCCGAACAGCATCACGAATATACCTTTGCCCATCACCCTGATAGCCCCGCCGACATCGACATCCAGCATAAGCATCACCAGAAACAACGGCAAAACCACCGCGCTCATGAAATCATAGACCGGGGATCTGTTGGGGATCACGCCGACATTGGAGAGAACCAGCGGGATCATGTAAATAAACAGAAGCGGTGGAAAGGAATTGAACAGGCTCCACTGAGTTTTCTTTTCGAGCCAGAAAAAGAACCCGCAGATCGCTGACAGAACCATCAGGACCCCGACGGGTGATGAGATGATTGCGGTTGGAATTTCGACTTCAGGCATCTATCCCTCCCAAGATAAATTTGTTATCAAATTTCCCGCGGGTCGGTGATCGTGCCGGTCAGGGCAGAGGCCGCCACTGTGGCCGGGCTGGCCAGGTATACGAAACTGTCACGGTTGCCCATACGACCACGGAAATTGCGGTTGGCGGTCGAGATTATCTTCTCATCCTTAGCCGGTACGCCCATATGGGCGCCCAGGCAGGGTCCACAATTGGAGTTGGTGAAATATCCGCCGGCGTTCATGATGGTCTCGACATGACCCTGTTTCATCGCCTCCATAAAAACCTGCTGTGAGGCGGGTGTGACCTGGAAACGGACGCCCTCGGCCACTTTCTTGCCACGCACTATCTCAGCCGCGATGGCGATATCCTCCAGGCGGGCGTTGCAACATGTACCCAAAAACGCCATATTGACCTTTTCACCGCTCATTTCGCTGACGGGGTGAACATTGTCGACCGTATGCGGGCAGGCGACCTGCGGTTCGAGAGTGTCCAGATCGATCGTCATCTCGGTTTCATAATTGGCGTCGTCATCGGGATAAACCGGCTCGAAATCCATCTTTGCACGAGGCTTGACATAATCCAGTACCATCTGGTTGGGACGGATATAACCGTTTTTGGCACCCATCTCGACCGACATATTCGAAAACACAAAGCGCGAATCGAAACTGAACCTGTCCAACGCGTCGCCATGGAATTCCACCGACTTGTACAAAGCTCCATCGGCTTTGATTGTGCCGATTATCTTGAGGATGATATCCTTGGTGGCAACCGGTTCGGTCAGCATCCCATTGAGCGTTATCTTGATCGATTCGGGGCACCTGAGCCAGATTTGACCGGTGGCTAAAACGACAGCCATCTCGGAACGGCCTATACCCGCCCCGAATGCTCCCAACGCGCCGTAGTGGGTGGTATGAGAATCCGAGCCGACCATGACCTTGCCGGGCAGTACAAAACCTTCCTCGGTCAGGACCTGATGACAGATCCCGCGGTTGACGTCATAGAAATTCTTGATTCCCTGCTTCTTGACGAATTCACGCACGGTCTTATGATTTTCGGCATAAGTGGCGTTGGCGGCCGGGGAGCAATGATCCAGTACGATCACATGGATATCCGGGCTGTGGACTTTGTCGACTCCGATTTTGTAGAAAGTGTTGGATATGTCGGCGGTGTTGTCATGCGACATAGCCACGTCAGGCGCGATCTCGCAGATTTCGCCCGGTTTTACATCGTGCCCCATCTTATTAGTAAAAATCTTTTCAGCAAATGTCTGTCCCATAGTTTCTCCTAAGGCTTAATCTCAATGGAGTTTGTAATATATACGCAGGCAGAGGCGATGTCAATCAACTCAAGCAGGGGCTAAAGCTTTTTCTGGAGCAGTTTTTTGAGTTTTGCGGGTTGTGTTTTTGTGACTTCAGCTGATTTCATATTAGAGAATCCGGCCATACGCTTTATCGCCCGGGAGATTTCGGTGATCAGCCTGTCAGTCAGTTTGACATGGTCTTCGATTTGAATCAGATGAAAGATCAGTTTGTTCGCTTTGCGATCAGCTTTGGGATCGATTCGTCCGATGAAATCGAAACCATACAGAATCGGCATTACGTAATAGCCGAAATTGCGCTTTTTCCTGGGAGCATAAACTTCCCAGCGGTAATCGAAACAGAAGATGTTCGAGATCATATCGCGGTTAAAAAGCAGGTTGTCGAGAGGAGCCATAAAACGCACTCGCTTGTCCGGTTTATATGACGAAATCGGCTGAATCCGGTCGAGATCGATTTTGCGGATTACATAAGCTCGCTTCATGTCTTCAATATCGAGATGAACTATATCGCCGTTTTTAACATGTGGCTCGATCAGTTTGCGACGATCGACTGCCTTCATGCGCATATTGCCGAAGCGATGATAGCTCAAATCGCCGAGGATGTAGGTTCGCAGATGCTTGTTTAGCATGAATTGGCGATACTGTTTGAGTGACGGCATTCTGCGGTCGACTTCAGGTGGCAGGACATTTTCCGGGAAGTCGTAATAACGCTGACCGCTTTCGCGAAAGGCGGTCATAAGCTGACCTGAGTACCACAAAAAATCGAGGGCGATGGTGGTGTTCTTCAAACCTGACCCATAGCCCCAGGCCTGCTTTTTGGAGGATTTGAAATACGAGGCCGGGAGAGGTCCCTGTTTGCGGATGATACGTTTGACCAGGCTGATCTCCGGTTTGAATTTCTGCCAGTTGTGGCTGAACTCTTTTCCGATCTCCCTGTGGCGACGGCGATGGTAGCGGTATTCCGAAGTCGGCACAAAGCACATCGCGTTGTAAAAAGACTCGATCAGTTTTTTCTGGTTGTAGGCGATATCGGTCAGCATCGCGGGCCGGTAATTATCGAAACGATTATGCAAAACCAGGTCCTGGTTGCGTTCGATGATCCTGAGTGTATCCATCTGCATACATTCAAGCGGGGCGATATGGTCGTATTCAACGGTTGTGACTTTCTGGTGCGGTTTAAAGCGGTGGATAAACCTGTCGAGCAGAAAGCGTTTGAGATGCTCGCGGTTGATTGTGATTTTTTCTGTCATATCTGTCAATTGCTATCGATCGAATTTACGATACCTTGCCATACAAATCTGATTTGTCAGGTCGCAAGCAACCTGATCTACAGAAGATATGATAGCCTGAAACAGTAGACAATCATTTAATCGATATGGCAGAGAACCGCGTGATACGGATTGAAATGGATCTTCTTCGGCTTGGAGGGCAGAAGCGGAGTGATGAAATCCTCGCTGTCTCCGCCGACCCAGAATTTAAAGAATGTGTGAGTTTCGTTTTCCATCTCCACCACCATCGGCATAACCATCTTGAACTCAGGCGGAACATCCTCCTGCTCGACCTGCACAGTCACTTGATATTTACCATCGATTTCCTCGACCTCGTAATCCGTCTTGTATTTTGGTATTTCGGTGCCGTAAACCCATTGATCGAAAAACCAATCCATATCCATTTGAAAATACTTTTCCGCAAGCTGTTTGAAATCTGTAGTGGTAGCAGTTTTGCCGCGGAAAGTTCTGACATATTCCCGCATCATACGAATAAAAGCATCGTCGGCGTGACGGTTGTAATCATGCAGCATCATCCTGAGCATATGCAGGATGTATGCTCCTTTTGAGTACACTATGGTCTGATAATCGGAGGATTCCAGCGAGGATAATCTTGCTCCCAGCCAGATCGCCCCGGCCTCGGAACCTTCCGACCAGTCCAGACCGGTCCCGCCACCTTTCTGCGTGACATCATCCTGCCAGGCCTCCAGCATCTCCAGAAATCTCTTGTTGTCCTGGTCCTTTTGCTGCATGAACCAGGCACTGGTGTATTCGGCAAAACCTTCTGATAGCCACTGATCATGGTAAGTGTCCCAGCCGACTATATTGCCCCACCATTGATGCGAGACCTCGTGGGCGCGAAATGCATCAGTCTCAAAACCCTTAGCGGAGGCATCGGTCTCAAAACTGAGCCATCCCAGGTGCAAAAACCCGGGAAAACTCTGGCCGTGATCTCCCGGGATTTCTGTCACAACCAATTCCTGATAAGGATAATGTCCGAACGTGCTGACATAGAATTGCATTGCCATGGTAACATCGGAAGCCGTAACCTCGAGCATATCCGCGGAAAACAGACGGCCGACGTGTCCTGGATCAGAGCGGTAGATTGTTATTTTCGGCAGGCCGGCTTCTTCGACTACTTCGGTTTCGAAGAGACCATAGTTGAAACCAAGCATTTTGATCGGTTCGCTGACATTCCATTTGGTGTAGAGGTAATCATCTGTTTCGGATTCATGCGTCTTCTTGCCCACTGATAGAAATTTTAGATGTCGAGGAGTTTGGTAGGTTAAATCAAATGTTGAACGAACTGACGAGCCGACCCTGGGGTACCATCCGGTAGGTGCTGTTATATAGAAATCTCCCCAGGTTGTTTTCTTGATGACATCATCAGAATTCATAAAGAAACGCAAACTTGCAGTGTCGCCCGCCATAAGAGGTTTATTCAACATAACCATAACCCCAGAATGATCTTCCAGCTTGCTGAAAAACAACCTGATGTTGGTAGCACTGAAAACAGAATCCACAATCATGTCAGAACTCAATCCAAATTCGGCTCTATAGAGGCTGTCTCGCTGGCAGACGAAATTAACGGTAGCATCCACATGAATATCTGTATTGTTTTCGATTGTGCTGAATATCTGATAGTGAGTCGGGATTATGGAATAGACCTGTTCGCGATGATACGGATCGTTGTCCGAAAGGTAGTGTTCTCTGGGGAAAAATTTTGTAACAGGATGAAAGATATTATAGCCGCTATATCTTCTGTGTTGGTACAGGCAGATGCTTTCCGTCAATGTGGGATCGTCGATAAAGTAATATCGATCCCGGTTGTCGATTACCGCCATCAAAAAAGGTGATTCCGAGGAACTCAGCAGTTTCGGCATTATATCTGCGGGCAGATCATAGCCATAATCCATTAACAGCTTCACCGCTCTTTCGACCCAGTTCTGCTCTCTTTTGCTTCTCTCGGATTCTTTAGGGGAGCCTAACGGGAACAGTTTCTGTGCGTAATCCGGACTTAAGAAAAAGATCGCTTTGTCGAATTCATGATCGAAGACTTCGTCGCCTGTAAATCTTTTCAGGATATATTTCTCGGGTTTTACCGGAGGTTGAAGGCGGATTTGCCCATCACCTTTAAAAAAGAATCCGTAGCGCTGTCCGTAGACTGCTGCAAAGGGTGTCACGGTTCCCTCTTTAAGATGAAATATGGCGGTATCGCTTTTGAATCTATAGTCTCTTACTTTGATTGAGTGCTCGAAATCGAGTTCAGGGTGTTTGAGGCTGTCATATAGCTCCCGGTAGAAATCACTGTTGTGCCTGGCAAAAGCCAGACTGCATAATAATAGCAGTAACACAATACTTGTGATTACATTGCGCATAAAAACTCCCTGTGCGGATCGTTGTCTGTTGGTTCTACAATATAGACGATCGAGAATGAGAATCGTAGGGAAAAAATCAGGTTTTTTTGTCAGAAATGAACTCCTGAAGATTTATCGTCGAGTCGAGATACAGCTGTTTTTCGAGATATTCAAGCGCGCGGTTAACCTGCTCGTAGCTTTTCTTACCGCTCAACCCGAACAGAAACTTATCCTGTCCACCGTGATAAAAAAGCAGGCTGGGGAAACCGCTGATGCCAAAGAAATCGGCGGCACTGGATTCACGGATCTGGCGACCGCCGTACTCGATTATCTCGCGCGAGTCGGCATTGATCACAACCGGGACGACAGGCATTGAAATCGCACGCTGAAAATCGATCAGGCTTAGAACCTCATTCTCGAATTCACGGCAGGGTGGGCATTCTCCGGCTGTGAAATATACCATGGCATAGCTTTTTAGCTGGCGCGCATTTTCGAGACCTCGCTCGAGGTTGTCCCAGTCTTCGAGTATACTGGCAGAATCAATCGACTCGGTTAAAGCTGTTTGATCATCTGGTGACTCCATAGAATCGGTTTTCAGGCTGTCGTTACCCGATCCGATCAGTGGAGGCGGTTTTTCCTCGGAAAGGACTGTCAGACCAACCACGATGATCGCCACACCGACCAGAATTGCCAGAAGCCAGACGATTTTGGGGCTGTAATAGGGATTTTCGTTTTTTTCAGGCTCACGGCCCATTCAGCTCAGACACCTCATGTGAAATTATTGCAGGACGCGCCGCTTTTGGTCGATCCTCCCGCCGATGAAAACATCGAGAGTCTCTTTTCGGTTTTCTCTGATTTGCACCTGGGGCAGACCACTTTTTTATCACCGTAAACCAGTTCTTCGAACTCGTGATTGCAGTTACGGCATCTGTATTCAAACATCGGCATATTTAATTCTCCCTTTTCGACGGTTTGATAAAGGCGATCACAGCACCCACCATCCCGCCGTAGAGTGTGGAAGGCAATGGGTTGGCGGTAATCGGGCAGGTTCCGGACTGGCATCCGACCAGCTTGTAATACAGGTAACCTCCGGCAAGACCGGCGACTATAATCGCTGTTTTTATTATCCAGGCCTTCATAATTCATTCTCCTGACTTCTTCTGAGTTTAGACAGATATCGAGCGGAAAAGATTCAAAAAAACTAATCTTTTGCCAAAGTCCGTCTCAGGCAGAAGACCAGAAGAAAGGTTAAACCGCCCCAGTACAGGAGCATAAATACCCAGCCGAAAGTACTCATTTCTGTTCGCCTCCCTTTAGGTTATTCTGTTCGAGCTGTTCATCGGAGATATCCAGTTTACCCTGATGGCGTTTCCAGGCTTTGTAAACCAGAAAACAGATCAGCGCGAACAACAGAAGCAGTACGATCCTGATTCCGAGAATGTACGGCTTATTGGCGGGGTCGAGCGGATTTCCAGCCGGATCGGTCCTCATCAGGATGACATCGAACCAGTTCTGGTAGAGCCAGACCGCCAGGATTATCATCAGAAAGAGCGGAGTAATATACTTGATTACAATCCTGAAAAATCCGGGTACTTTGATTTTAGCCGCCTTGTGAAGCTCTTTCCAGGCCCTTTTGGAGGCAAACACCCAGCCAAACAAGAATATCTCGATCAATGCGCCCAGTACGATAATGAAATTGGCGGCCCAGAAATCGAGATCGTCCATGACACCGTATTTCAACAGAAAGATAGCCGGCTGGCAGAGTACAAACATCAAAGCTCCCAGCATAATCACCGCTTTACCCCGCGGGATATTGAACTCGTTTTCGAGAAATGCGATGGCCGGCTGAGCGATCGAGATCGAGGATGTCACCCCGGCTAAGAAGAGCATGAAAAACCAGATAAATCCGAAAACCACTCCGCCCGGAATCTGCTGGAAAATCAGTGGCATGGTTACAAAACCGAGGGTGAACGATCCGGAACCGGCGATTTCCTGCACATGGGCCGGATCTGGACCGAAAAAGACAAAAGCGGCCGGGATGATAATTGAACCTGCCAGTACAACTTCGGCGAACTCATTGGCGGTTCCCGAGGTCAGCCCGGAAAGGGCGACATCGTCCTTGTTGCGAAGATAGCTGGAGTAGGTGAGAATCACACCCATGCCTACCGAGAGGGTAAAGAAAACCTGCCCGGCGGCCGCCAGCCATATCTTGGCATCAGTCAGCCTCGAAAAATCCTGGTTCCAGAGATATCCCAGGCCATTTACCGGGGTAGCCAATGCAGATTGCCCCTCAGGAGGAGAGAGTGTTAAAACCCGAACCATTAGAATAACAGCCAGAATGAACAAAGTTGGCAGGGCGATATTACATACTTTTTCGATACCTCCCCTCAGGCCGTAATAAAGAACCGACATATTGATCAGGAAAGTCAAAACGAAAAGCCCGTATGTGATGCCGAAATTGCCTCCTTCTGCCACTCCGATATACTGGCCCATGAAGGTGCTGATCTTTTCGACCTCATTGACCGCATCTACCTGCGGCATCTGCCCGAAAATCGTGTACAGGCTGTAGCCGAGAGTCCAGGACTCGATGTAGCAGTAATAAGTGAAGATAACCAGCGGTCCGAAGATCGCCATGACTCCGATATACTTCAAGATGCCGGCTTTGGGTGCGATAGCCTGAAAAATACCCGGGCCGGAATTGTGTCCGAATTGCCCGCCGAATCTTCCCAGCGTCCATTCTACCCAAACCAAAGGAATACCGACCACCAGCAGAGCGACCAGGTAAGGTATCATAAACGCGCCCGGACCATACATCCCGGCCTGGCTGGGAAAACGCAAAAAATTGCCCAGTCCCACGGCCGAACCGGAGACAGCCAGGATCACCCCGAGCTTGGTGCCCCAGCGTTCGCGGATAGTTTTCGGCATCGGTTGATCGTCCTTTCTGTTTGCGAGGTCAATCCCTGGATCAGTCTAAAATTGTATGAATTAATCAGTCTGTCGGCAAGAAAAAACTGACTCGCCGTTGTTCAGAAGCGAGCTCTTGATCAAAAACTGGAAGGTTCGGGAAAAGTTTTCAGCCCCGGAGCGTGCTCATCCTGGGCATTGAGCAGATTCTTTTCCGACTGCTGAAAAGCTGGATCAATCAAAAAACAGGCGATCGCTATCATCTGTTCTTTCTCGTCAACCAGCGGGCAGGTGGTCAGCCTCATCCTGAACGGTTCACCGTCGGCCCGGCGACAAAGAATCTCAGAATCGAAACCGCCCTTTTTGGTCTTATTGATAATATGATCCTGGATTTCAGTCGGATCTATTCCGGATATGAGTTTCGACAAAGGCTGTCCCTTCATCGGTTTGAGCTCGATTTTAAGCAGTTTTTCCGTGCTTTTGTTAAAATACAGTATTTTTCCCCGCGAATCGATTTTAATGATTGGAATCAGGGCTGATTCCACGATTGTGGAAAGCTCCTTGATCTCCCGCTGGGCTTTTTTCTGCTGACTCAAGTCGACTATATAGACGAGCAGAGAGGGACGACCCTCATAATTGATTCTGACAGATTTAAGCAACACATCGATCGGCTGGCCGTCTTTTTTAACCATGCAGATTTCATATTGAGCTGGAGGATTCTGGCCCGAGATGCGCTGATAAGCACGTTCCTTGACCATATCGCGCAGTTCGGGATGGATGAAATCCCAGATCTTCATAATTTTATACTCTTCCTCTTCATAGCCGAGCATCTCTTTAAAACGGGGATTGGCGAAAACGATATGATCATCAGCGTATATCAGGATACCGACAACGCTGTTTTCTACAAGGGTTTGATACTTGCGCTCTGACTCGACTACCATCTCCCGGACGATTTCCTGAATCTGGGAACTGTCGATCTTTTCGCGAAAGAATCCTGATGACATAGCTACTCCGGGGCTTGTTGTTATGTAATGGGCATTTTCTGTTTATATCGGACAATTTACAGTAAGATTAAGCCAATTGCAGAAGATGTTGTTGTTTCAGGATGATGCGGTTCAGTTCAGGCCGATTATCAGACCGCCCTGATAAACTATGAACGCGAACAGCCAGGCCAGGGCGAGCTGATACAGCACCGAAAACACCATCATACGGTTTCCGGCCTCCCGTCTGATAGCTATCACCGTGCCAAGGCAGGGAGTGTACAACAGCACGAACACCATAAAGGCGTATGCGGTCAGAGGGGATATACTGTGTTCAGGTTGCTTGAGTTCCTCGGCCAGAGTGACCGATTCGCCGTCGACCTCGTCGTTGATCTGGTACAGCACTCCCAGGGTTGAAACCACGATTTCCTTGGCGGCAAATCCTGTCAAAATCGATACCCCCAGTCGCCAGTCGAACCCGAGCGGCTCAATCGCCGGAGATATTGCCTGACCGATTCGGCCAATCATTGAGTATGTAAGTTGTTCCTGCCGGTACTGGGCCTGATTTAAAATTTCGACTTGATCAGGTGATGGTGTGTTGACTTCTAAAACATCCGGACTCAGTCGGGGAAAATATCCGAGCGCCCAGATGACCATGGAAGCGATCAGGATTACGCCTCCGATTTTGCGCAGGTAAATCGAAGCCCGTTCCCACATATGCATGACGACGCTTTTGACCGTGGGTATGCGGTACGGCGGAAGTTCCATCACAAACGGCGCGACTTCCTGCCTGAAGAGTGTCCGGCGCAGTATCTGGGCGACACCGATGGCGACAGCGATTCCCAGGAGATAAACTGAAAAGATTACGTTACCGGCCTGCTGGGGGAAAAAAGCCCCGGCAAAGAGGACGTAAACCGGTAACTTGGCAGAACATGAGATCAGCGGAATCAGCAGGATAGTCATCTTGCGATCGCGCTCCGATTCAAGTGTCCGGGTAGCCATAATCGCCGGCACCGAACAACCGAAGCCCATGATCATCGGGATAAAGGATTTGCCGTGAAGGCCCAGCGCATGCATCAGCTTATCCATTAAGAAGGCCGCCCGCGACATGTATCCGGAATCCTCCAGAGCGGCTATCCCCATAAACAGGATCATGATATTCGGAAGAAATACCAAAACCGAGCCACACCCGGCAACGATACCGTCGACAATCAGGCTGGAAAACCATCCCGCCGGCAGAATTCCGCCCAGCCATCCCCCCAGCATTCCGACACCGGTTTCGATCCAATCCTGAGGGTAGGCACCGATCACGTAGGTGGCCTGAAAGATCAGCCAGATTAAAAGCAAAAAGATCGGGTAGCCCATAAGTTTGTGGGTCAAAAGCGCGTCTATCTGTCGCGAATGCTTCATCCGGTCACCGATCTCGGTTGTCATAACCTCTCGCAATATCCCGGTGATATAACCATAACGGCCATCGGTCAGGATTACTTCCGGGTCTTCGCCGGTTGCCTTATGGATATGACGAACTTTCTTGCGGATGCTCTTCTGGAGCATCTCCAGTTCTCCCGGGTCGGTGATGAATTTCGATTCGGTGGTCAGGTCACCCTCTAGAAGTTTGACCGCCAGCCAGCGTTTGCTGGGGCAGATCCCGCAGCTTTTACACTTATCAATGTTGGATGTCAGATCGACCACGAGGTCCTCGACATGGGAGCCGTAGGTTACCGGCGCGTGGCGATGCAGGTAGGCTTTATCCTCGTGTAGATCTACCGCTGATTTGAGAAGCTGGTCGATCCCGGTACAGCGATGACCTACGGTACTCACAACCGGGGCTCCCAAAAGCTGTTCGAGTTTGCCGGTGTCTATGCGCACACCCATCTTCTGAGCTTCATCCCACATATTGAGAGCGATTACCATATCGCACTCCAGTTCCAGAAGCTGGGTGGTCAAATACAGATTGCGCTCCAGATTACCCGAATCGACCACATTGATAATCACATCCGGCCGGTAGTCGAGGATATAATCACGGGCGACTTTTTCATCGGTGGAATAAGCTGTCAGGCTGTAAGTGCCGGGCAGGTCGATAAACTCGATATCGTAGCCGCGGTAACTGGCGTGACCGGTTCTTTTCTCTACTGTAACTCCGGGATAATTGCCGACTTTCTGGCGTGAGCCGGTGAGGGCGTTGAAGATCGAAGTTTTGCCGGAATTGGGATTTCCGGCCAGGGCGATCTTGAGAGTCTTGGATCCCATCACTTACAATCTATGCAATGAATTCGAATCAATTCCGCCTCGCTACGGCGCAGACTGATATGACTGCCGTTTAAGGCAAACTCAACCGGATCGCGAAACGGTGCCGTCTTGACCATGGTGACCTTTTCTCCCAGATGGAGACCCAGGTCCAGAAGGCGATGGCGCAGGCGGCCATGACCGCCGATCCTGGTAATAATACCGGTCTTTCCCGGCTGTAAATCCAGTAGGGTCATGTCCCGGCTACTACTTTCCCGATGTCTCGGATTCCCTGTTGTCATTCTCATATTGATTTAATTCTGTCCTGAATTTTTCCAGAAATCCAGATTCTCGTGTTAACGATCTGTCGAGTGAGTTTAAAAGCAATGTCAGACGCCTTAATGTCTCCTTGCCGAGACCATGTTCCATGTAACAGGCTTCTTTCTCCGCGATTTTATCATCGACCTGTAAAATCTCGGTCAGGAAGCGCTTTAATGTACGATGAACCCGGTAGATCTGCTGGGCCCGTTCACGTCCGGAATCGTGCAGAATAATTTTGCCATAGTGCTTCTGGTGCAACAATCCGATATCCTGCAAACGGTTGATAGCCGTGCGAGCAGTTGGAACCGAAACCTTGCGGGCCCGGGCTACATCGGAGACACCGACCGTATCCAGCTTCTGTGACAGCCGAAAGACCGTCTCCAGGTAATCTTCAATTCGAGGCGTTATTTTCATAAGTCTCTCACATTATAAGATTATACTAACTTTGTCAACTGAGTTGTTTGAATTTCATATTGTTTTTGTGAAAAATGTTAGTACACTGCTCGGAAGAACTGGCTGTGCCGTTAATCGAAAACGAGATATGCGTTTTTTAGCCTTTATTTAAGTGTTTCTCATCTCAAAACTGGTGAAATCGCATTCGATGCCGATGATCCTGAATTAATGACCTTTACGAGGGGTGCTTCGGAACAAATCTGTTGCGTCAGTTTTATACCCAGAGCGGAGAATCTATGGTAGAAAAAAGCAACAGCAAAATTCAAACGGCAAACCTGAGGGTGGACCGTATCAGTTGCCAGGGCTGTGTGAATACAATCGAGAAAAAACTGGCCGAACTTCCGGGCCTGTCGAAAGTTCACGCGCACCTGGCTGACAGCCGGGTGGAGGTCGGTTTCGAGCCGAACAAGATTTCCCTGGAGGAAATTCGCAAGCGTCTGGATGAATTGAATTACACGGTTGAGACTTCGCGAATCACTCTGGATGTGGAAGGGATGCATTGCGCGTCATGTGTTTCACGTATTGAGAAAGATCTTGACAGTTTTCCGGGAATCATGTCTGCTCGCGTGAACCTGGCCGAAGAGACGGCCCAGGTGGAGTATCTCGATTCGATGACCGACATCAGCCTGATCTTGAAGAAAGTCGAGGACAGCGGTTATCATGCCAGGAAGGTCGAAGATGAAAAAGAGGTCGCGCAAAGCCAGGATACCTACCTCCAGAAGCTGAAGTTGAGGTTCAAGATCGCCCTGCCGTTATCGGCTCTTATATTTGTTTTATCGCATTTGCAGATGCTCGGGATCAGCAGGATCCCGGAAAACGTGCTCTTTCCGATCCTCTTAATTCTGGCAATACCGGTTCAGTTTTATTGCGGGAGCGGATTTTATCGGGGCTTTTTTAAGTCGCTAAAAAGCTTTTCCAGCAACATGGATACCCTTGTAGCCGTGGGGACATCAGCCGCTTTCATATACAGCTTGATAGCTACTTTTTATCCCGGTCTGATCTCCGGGGGGGGACAACAGGTGGCAGTATACTACGATACCGCGACGATGATCATTACCCTCATTCTGTTCGGCCGGATCATGGAAAATCGTGCCAAACGGTCAGCTACGCATGAGATAGAAAAACTGGTCGAGTTGAAAGAAAAGACCGCGCTGGTTGAAAGGGACGGCAGTAAGCAGGAAATACCTGTAGCCGATGTCAGGCTGGGTGATACAGTGATTGTTAAGCCGGGACGAAGACTGCCCGTTGACGGAGTTGTGATTTCGGGAAGATCCGCTCTGGATGAATCGGCTTTGACCGGTGAATCCTTGCCCCGTGAAATCGAGGCAGGCCACGAGGTCATGTCCGGTTCGATTAACCTGACAGGTGTTTTCAAGTACGAGGCCAGGACGGTCGGTGCCGATACCGCGGTCAACCGGATTATAGAATCCGTGCGTGAGATTATCAGCAGTCGTGCGCCGATCCAGAGACTGGCCGACAGGGTGGCCTCGATTTTTGTGCCGGTGGTAATTGTGCTCGCGTTGATCGCTTTTACACTCTGGATGACTCTGCCGCAGGAACCGGACTTCACTTTTGCCATGTTAATCTTTATCGCCGTCTTGATCATATCATGCCCCTGCGCTCTGGGGCTGGCCACACCGACCGCAATCATGGTTGGCAGTGCCCGTGGAGCGCGCGAGGGAATCCTTATCAAGTCAGCGGAGATACTCGAGCGGACCCATGGAATCGATACCGTAGTCTTCGACAAAACCGGCACCCTGACCGTGGGACAGCCCCGGGTTGAGAAAATTGTGTCACTGGGATCGTATCCTCGAGAGGAAATCCTGAGATTGTCTGCCTCGCTCGAAAACGCCTCCGATCATCCCCTGGCCAAAGCTGTTATTCGTTCTGCACATGAGCATGAGCTCGAGCTTGTCGAGGTCGAAAATATCGAATATATTTCAGGTAAGGGATTGAAAGGGGAAGTAGAACAGTACGAGCTTCATCTGGGTAACCGCGCATTTTTAAAAGATGAGGGTATAGCATACAAAGAACAGACAGAAAAAATCAATCAGCTCCAGAATGAAGGAAAAACGGTGCTTCTGGTAGCCATCGATTTCAAACTGGAAGCGCTGATTGTAATCGCTGACCAGGTTCGTTCCGACGCTTCGCAGGTCGTGGAAAGGATCATATCTTCCGGCCGTGAGGTCTGGATGCTGAGCGGGGATACCAAGACGGCGGCGGAAAGTATCGCCGGTCAGCTCGGTATTGAAAATGTCATGGGTGAAGTTTTGCCGGAGGAAAAAGCCGCCCAGATCAGGTCGCTGGCCGACCTGGGAAAACGAATCGCCATGGTTGGTGACGGGATCAACGATGCTCCTGCGCTGGCTGAAGCCGATGTCGGTATTGCCCTGGCTGGCGGAACCGAGGTCGCGCTGGCATTCTCGGATATCACGATTTTGGGTGATGATTTAAAAAACGTGCCAAAAGCTCTCAGCCTCTCCGAACGTACCTTGAAAACGATCAAACAAAACCTGGTATGGGCTTTTGGCTACAATGTCATCGCTATTCCACTGGCGGCCGGTGCTCTCTATCCCTGGCTGGGAATTCTTCTGTCGCCTGTCGTGGCTTCGGCCGCAATGGCTTTCTCATCGGTGTTCGTGGTCACAAATTCACTTCGCCTGCGCACTATATCCTACGAATAAAAAAAGCCGTCCACAGGGACGGCTCATACGTTAGCAACTTGGAATACCAACTATTTTTTTTTGAGGGCTTCTTAGCTGGTTCTACCACCTCCTTTCACTTACTATTAAATAGTACGGCAGTGTCGGGAGGCTCTGCAACATAAAACATTACATTATTTTATTTTTTCTTTTTTTTGTCCTGAGGCTTTTCCTCTCGTAACGCCAAAAGTTTTTTCTCTTCGTGCCTGCGAGTCAGTTTAGCCATCTGCTCGAGCTTTTGATTCACTCTGTAGAATACTGAATCCTTTGTGAATTCCCCCTTTGCATTACGTTTGCCGGCCGGGATACCTGTCAAAAGTTCGATACCTTCCTCAATTCTCTTGATCGGGTAGATATGGAATTTGCCTTTTTCGCAGGCTTCGACGATCTGGTGATCGAGCATCAGGTCGGGTACGTTTGTATGCGGTATAAGCACGCCCTGAGTACCCGTAAGTTTCCTGCTTTTACAGACCTTGAAGAAACCTTCGATCTTTTCATTGACTCCACCGATCGGCTGAACATCGCCGTTCTGGTTCAAAGATCCCGTTACGGCCAGATCCTGCCTGAGGGGTATGTCACCCAATGCCGACAGGAGCCCGTACATCTCGGTCGAGGAAGCAGAATCGCCGTCGATTCCGGAATAACTCTGTTCAAAACAGATGGAGGCATCGATCTGCAGGAGTTTGTCCTGTGCAAACATCCGCCTCAGATATCCCTCGAGGATCAGGACACCTTTATTGTGAGTCTTGCCCGATAGATCGGCTTCGCGTTCGATATTTATGATGCCCTTGCGTCCCAGCGCTGTCGTCACCGTAATCCGCACCGGTCGGCCGAAAGCGTACTCGCCCAGGCTGAAAACAGACAGGCCGTTGATCTGGCCGACCTGTTCGCCTTTGACATCCACCATCAGGACCCCTTCATCATAAAGCTCCTGCAGTTTGTCCTCGGGCATATTGACCCGCTTGATCCAGCTTTTAATCGCTTTTTGAACATGATCGTAGTTGACCAGTTGCTGATCATCCTTGCGTGCCCAGTAATTGGCCTCGCGGATCATATCCGCAATGACGTTAAAGCGAGTGGAGAGCTTGTTAGTTCTGCCACCCAGGCGCACCCCGAATTCAGCCACCGCCGCCATGCCGCTCCGATCGAAATGATGGAGATGCTCAGTACTGCAGATCTTGTTAATGAAGATGGCGTATTTCTGGATCGTCTCCTTGTTCTTTTCCATGACGTAATCAAACTCAGCCTTGACCTTAAATATTTTGCGGAAATCTTCATCATAGGCCGAGAGCATGTAATAAAGATTCTGGTCGCCGATCATGACGATCTTGATATTGGCCTTGATCGATTCAGGTTTCAGGGCTGAAGATGAGGTCAGGTAAAAAGGATCGTAGTTTTGAATCTGGATGATATTGTTTCTTAACATGCGCTTCAAATTCTGCCAGACTCCCGGTTCGACCAATACGTCGATGGCGTTGACAACCAGAAATCCACCGGTAGCTCGCAAAAGCGAACCGGCTTTGATTTTGGTGAAGTCAGTTCTCATAGCTCCGCGGATGGCGTTGTAGTCTCGCTCGATCACACCGAACAGGTTTGTGAAAGTCGGATTGGTTTCGGTTATGATCGGACGCCCTTTTGTCTTGCGGTTGTCCACCAGCAGATTGGCGCGATACGGCAGGAAAGGGTCACGCTGAGGTTGCTGGGGCTGACCGGGAATTATCATCTGGTTGGAAGAGGATTTCTCCTTTTGCAAAAAATCATCCAGGTGTTCCATGATATGATTGGCGACCTGGTCCAGATGCAGGTCGACATCGGTTGAGTCGTAATGATCTTTGATGTCATTAATCAAAGTGTTGATAAACGGCTTGGCAGTGGTCCGGCTCAGTTTTTTCAGTTTTTCATCCAGCTCGGCGGCCATGTCTTTGCCTTTTTTAAAGACTTCCTCCAGCCGGCCCTCGAGCTCGTGGTACTTATCGATGAACTGCTGTTCGACTTCTTTCGGGATCTTGTCCTCCTGTACCAGGACAGACAGCTCCTCAAATGATATCGGCTTGCCATCGAACAACGGTTGCAGGTCGAGTTTCGGGTATTGTCCGACCTGTACCTGAACCAGGGCGAAGTTTTCTTTTTTTATCTCTTCCTGAAAATTCTCCAAAAGGCTTTTCTGTAGATCCTGGTACTTGCGCACTATGTTTTTGCGCTTGTTTTTAAACATATCGCTTTCGAATAACTGCCCGAGGTTTTCGGAAAGGTTGTGAATCAGCTTTTCCATGTCTTCGCGAAAACGGAATCCCATGCCGGCCGGAAGGTAAATCACACGCGGGCGGTCGGTGTCCTGAAAGTTGTAGACGTACAGAAGATCCGGTGGGGGCTCAGCAGAACTCTCCAGCTGTTGCAGCAGTTTCTTAATAGTAGTGGTGCGCCCGGTTCCGGCCAGGCCGGTGATAAATATATTGTACCCCAGGCTGTTGACCTCGAGGCCGAGTTTGATCGCCTCAACCGCGCGAGTCTGCCCGATTATTTCCTCCGAACTCTCGATCTGGCCGGAGGATTCGGCCCTGAAAACGTCCGGGTTGCATTGCCATCGCAATTTATCTACAGGTAAACTTTTTAACTGCTTTTTTGATGCCATCTTCACTCCTTTGGTTTATCTCCATAAAACGACATAATATTATATCTGTTCCATTTTCACAATCTGTTTTTCAACCATAAGCCACGGTTGATATATATCTTGTGATCCGGGCTTTTATTTACTACCATGGAACTTTCAGTTGTTTTAGACATTCATAGTCGTTAAACATGGATAACCGCAAAGAAGGCTCCGATGGAAGTTAAGCAGTTGAATGAAATCGTCACCAGCGCCGGTAAGATTGCCCTGGACTACTTTGGCAAAGTCGATGTCTCGTACAAAGAGGACCGCAGTGTCGTGACTCAGGCCGACCTGGAGGTAGAAAAATTTCTATACGACAAACTGACCCGTTTGATTCCGGGAAGTGGTTTTGTGGGTGAAGAAGGAACATCGGATAAAGCTGATGAGTCAGATTATTTATGGCTGGTCGATCCGATCGACGGGACCTCCAGCTATATCTACCGTCTCCCGATCTGGGGCGTTTCGGTCGCCCTGTTCAAGTCCGGACAGCCATGTATGGCGTCGCTTTACTTCCCGGTTATAAATGAACATTACTGGGCCGATGAAAATTCTGCCAGTCTCAATGGCGAGCCTCTCAAGCCACTGGAAACGAATCGTGAGGTTCGTTCTGAATCATTTATCTGTATTCCATCCAAGCGTTATTATCGATGCCAGATGGAAATCCAGTTCAAGGCGCGTTCATTCGGTTCGAGCTGTTATCATGTCTGCCAGGCGACCCGGGATTCCGCTTATGCCACGATTATGGGTGACTACAAGATCTGGGATCTGGCCGGCGGAGCGGTTATCGGGGCGCGGACCGGCTCCCTGCTTTTCGATATGGAAGGCAATGAGGTCAGCCCCGGCAGTCTGATCGCCTCTCCCGATAAGATGCCGACGCTCGTCATTACACATCCTGACCGGGTAAGTAACCTTCTGGACCGTATCCAGGTACGTCAGGTTGATGTGAAAAAAACTGGCCAGTTGTGAATCGTTTTACGATAAATCATGTCTAAACACATAAATGCAGTTTAAAAAGGAGGAAAAACAGTTATGAAATATATAAATGAAAAGGATGCGGAAACTCTCAAGGGCATGTTTACCAGCCTTGAAAATGACGTCAACCTGACATATTTCAAGCGCGATGAAGACTGTGAAACATGTCCGATCGCAGAAGAGCTTCTGACCGAGGTCTCTTCGCTGTCTGACAAGCTCAAGCTGACCGTCAAAGATGTCGATGCTGACAGCGATTCCGCCCAGAGCTATGGCATTGACAAGGTCCCGGCGCTGGTTGTGGAAGGCAGTCAGGACAGGGGTATTCGTTTTTATGGCGTGCCCTCAGGCTACGAATTCAATTCACTTTTAAATGCCTTTATGCTGGTATCACGCGGGGAGGCGACACTTCCGGGGGTAATCCGTGATGATCTCGATAAGCTCGATGATGATATTCATCTGCAGGTGTTCGTCACACCCAACTGCCCGCATTGTCCCAGCGCGGTCAAGACCGCGCATAATTTTGCCATGTATTCGGATAAGGTACGAGCCGATATGATAGAGATCTCTGAGTTTCCGGACATGGCTAAAAAATACGAAGTCATGAGTGTGCCCAAGATCGTTATCAACGAGGAAGAAGATTTCGTGGGGGCTCTCTCCGATGTGCAGTTTCTGGAAAAAATCATGGCGTACGGCAGCAAAAGCTGATTTGTTACCCTCCTGATTCAAATAGATACCGTCCGTTTTACGGGCGGTATTTTTTTAATGTTGTAATCTGTATCGCTTTTTGTTAATTCTTACAGGCACCCTGTGAGGAGTTTACCGGTTTTGCCAATAAATAGATTAGTTGATTAATAACTGCAAAGCCGGCCGAACCATGGATTCTGATTTTTGTTATATGTAGCTGATATTGTTTTAATCATTATAATAATTGGCAGGGAGGCGCCATGAGTACGACAGAAAAGGACCTTTGTTCTCTCGGAATAACTAATGTTACACAGATTTACTGCAACCTTCACACACCTGCACTCTACGAACGGGCCATCCGCCGGCGTGAGGGCGTCCTGGCGCATCTGGGCCCCCTGGTAGTTCGTACCGGGCATCATACCGCAAGGGCGGCCAATGACAAGTTTATTGTGCGGGAAAACACATCCGAAAACCTTGTCTGGTGGGGAAAGGTCAACAAGGATTTCAGGGAAGAGGCTTTCGAAACTCTTTACCGCAAGTGCCTGGCGTATATACAGGGGCGCGAGTTATACGTCCAGAATGTTTTTGCCGGCGCCGATGAGAATTTCCGCCTGCCGGTGCGTGTGATCACTGAGGAAGCCTGGCCCAGCCTTTTCGCGCGCAATATGTTTATTAAACCGCAAGAACATCAACTGAAAGATTTCAAACCCGAATTTACCGTACTGCAACTGCCCCATTTCCATGCTAACCCGGATCATGACGAGACCGCCTCGGAGGCTTTTATTGTTCTCCACCTGGGTAAAAAGATGGTCATCATCGGTGGCACCGCCTATGCCGGTGAGATCAAGAAATCGGTCTTTACCACTATGAATTTCCTTCTGCCCCAAAAAGATGTGCTCTCGATGCATTGTTCGGCCAATATCGGCAGTGATGACGATGTGGCTCTCTTTTTCGGCCTGTCGGGAACCGGAAAGACTACGCTTTCGGCTGATCCGGAACGTCGCTTGATCGGCGATGACGAACATGGCTGGTCGGATAACGGCATATTTAATTTCGAGGGCGGATGCTACGCCAAGGTGATCGGGCTGTCAGCCGAAGCCGAGCCGGAAATTTTCCAGACCACGCGCAAATTCGGCACAGTTCTGGAGAACGTTGCTATCGACGCTGACACTCGCGAAATCGATTTGGATGATGATGCCCTGACCGAGAACACGCGCGCGGCTTACCCGATCACGCATATACCGGGAGCAGTTGTCGACGGCAAGGGCGGTCATCCGAAAAACATCATATTTTTGACCACTGACGCTTTTGGTGTAATGCCTCCGATTGCGAAGCTGACTCCCGAGCAGGCGATGTATCATTTTATTTCGGGGTATACGTCCAAAATCGGAGGGACGGAAAAAGGTCTCGGCAAGGAGCCCAAGGCAGTCTTCTCGGCATGTTTCGGTGCACCGTTTATGGTGCTTCACCCAAATGAATATGCCCAGCTTCTGGCCAGGAAGATCGAACAGTATGATGTCGACAGCTGGCTGGTCAATACCGGCTGGAGCGGAGGTCCCTACGGTGTCGGCGAACGGATGAAGATCCAGTACAGCCGTGCGGTAGTCAAGGCCGCCCTGACCGGCGCACTCAAGGACGTCGAGTACGTCAAGGACCCGGTGTTTGGCTTTGATGTGCCAAAGACCTGCCCGGGAGTTCCCGAAGAAATTCTCGATCCAAAGAATACCTGGAAAGATCCGCAAGGGTATGATCAGAAGGCTCGCGAGCTGGCTGAAAGGTTTAACCAGAATTTCAAGGACTATGAAGACAAGGTGTCGGACGATGTCAAAGCGCAGGGACCGAAGATTTAGCAAAATCTTGCTATAAAATCCTGTTAATCTGCCGTTTATAAAGATAGACACAAAATGGGAGTAATATGGTTAAAGCCTTGAGAACATTCCGGGTCACCCCCCGGCTTCCTGAATCATTGCAACGCTTGCAGGACATAGCCGAGAACCTGTGGTGGTGCTGGAATTTTGAAGCAATCGGACTGTTTCGTCGTCTGGACGGCAAACTATGGGAAGAATCCAATCACAACCCGGTGGCCATGCTGGGCATGGTCAGCCAGGACCGGCTCGAACAGTTGGCGGCCGATGACGGTTTTCTGGCACAACTGGAACATGCAGGGGAAAACCTCGACAAATACCTGGTCGGTCTGAACTGGTTTTCCAAGACTCACTTCGCTGAAAAGAAACCTATTATTGCATATTTTTCAATGGAATTCGGCCTGACTGAATGCCTGCCGATATACTCCGGTGGTCTCGGTATTCTGGCCGGGGATCATCTCAAGTCAGCCAGTGAACTGGGAATTCCACTTGTAGGTGTCGGGCTTTTGTACCAACAGGGATACTTTCAGCAGTATCTCAACAAGGATGGCTGGCAACAGGAATACTATCCCGACAATGATTTTTATAATCTGCCGATCGAACAGGTTCTAAATGATTCCGATCAACCCCTCAGGATCCATCTGCAGTTCCCGGAGCGGACTGTAACCGCTCAGATCTGGAAAGTGCTGGTGGGCAGAGTGACGCTTTTCCTGCTCGACACAAACATCAGCGAAAACCGTCCGGCTGACCGCAAGATAACCAACCAGCTTTATGGTGGCGACCGCGAGACCCGTATCCAGCAGGAAATTTTGCTCGGTATCGGTGGTGTCCGAGCACTCGACGCGCTGGGAATAGAACCAGTTGTGTACCATATGAATGAAGGCCACAGCGCTTTTCTGGCACTGGAGCGAATCGCGCGCGAGATCGAATCTCGCAAACTCGATTTAGATCAGGCCTACCTTATGATTAAACAGTCGACGGTTTTTACCACACATACTCCTGTACCAGCGGGAATCGATGAGTTCTCGACCGATCTGATGGAGAAATATTTTAAAAACTACGCCTCCCGGCTGAACCTGTCTTTCAGGGAATTTCTAAACCTCGGAAGGCTCGACAGCTCCTCGGGAAACGCACCTTTTAACATGGCGCTTCTGGCAATTCGGGCGGCGTCTTTTATAAATGGTGTTTCCCAGTTGCATGGCGAGGTCTCGCGCAAGATGTTCCAGAGTGCGTGGAAGAATATTCCGCCCGAGGAAGTACCGGTGATTCATATCACCAACGGTGTCCATACCCGTTCCTGGATCTCTCACGATATGGCTACCCTTTTTGATCGTTATCTGGGACCGCGCTGGGCCAGTCGTCCAGCCGATCAAACCGTCTGGGAGAGGGTCGAGTCGATTCCGGATGAAGAACTCTGGCAGACCCATGAACGCCGTCGTGAGAGGCTGATAGCTTTTGCGCGACGCAGGCTGTTCAATCAGCTTGAGAAACGGGGTGCGCTCAGTTCGGAGCTGGCTCATGCCCAGGAAGTTCTTAACCCGGACATACTCACAATCGGTTTTGCGCGCAGGTTCGCTACCTATAAACGCGGGACTTTGATCCTGCATGACCTTGATCGACTCAAGCAGATCCTCTGCAACCGCAAGCGTCCGGTTCAGATTATATTTGCAGGTAAAGCCCATCCACGGGATTTCGAGGGCAAAGAACTGATCAAGCAGATCGTCCATGTCGCCCGCGACGAGCAACTCCGCCGGCATATCGTGTTTTTGGAAAACTACGATATCAAGCTGGCGCGCTACCTGGTGCAGGGTATCGATGTATGGCTAAACAATCCACTCCGCCCGATGGAAGCTTCCGGAACGAGCGGAATGAAGGTAGTCTTCAATGGCGGTATTAATTTCTCGACTCTGGATGGCTGGTGGGTGGAAGGTTACACCCGTGAAACCGGCTGGAGTATCGGCATGGGCGAGGTCTATGATAACCTGGCTTACCAGAACGAAGTTGAAGCCAATGCTCTCTATGATACGCTCGAGAAAGAGATCGCTCATCTATATTACGATCGCGGACCGGATGGCCTCCCGCGCAAATGGATTCATAAAATGAAGGAATCCATGAAGGGCTTGTGCCCGATTTTTAATACCAATCGAATGGTCAAGGAGTATGCCGAGAAATTCTATCTGCCGGCTTTCCGCCAGAGCAGGATTCTGCAGAACCGCGGGATGGCCGAGTTGAAGGATTTTTCGGAATGGCATAAACGGATGCAACGTAAATGGGACCAGGTGCGGGTGGTTGGAATCTCCAACAACTTGGGACCATCGATTTCAGTCGGCGAAAACCTCAATCTCGAAGCAGTGATTAACCTGGGTGAACTGAAGCCGGCCGATGTCATGGTGCAGTTGATTATCGGCAATCTCGACGCCGAAGGCCGAATTCGTGAACCGAAGAAATATGTCATGAATGCCGGTGAGCAAAACGGTGACGGTTCGATTCGCTACAATGCCAGTATCGCTTTCAGGGGAAGCGGCAATCACGGTTTTACTGTCCGGGTTCTTCCGAATTACAGGCTTTTGATGAATCCGTTCGAGATGGGACTGATTGCCTGGGCCGACAACGAGCTCTGAGATATTGACAGCACACAGGGGATAGCAAGTGAATTCCAAGGAATGGTGGCGGGATATACCCGCTTATGTGCTCGCGTACGAAGACACCGAGCTTTTAAACCGAGATGAACTCCGTTCTGTGCGCTTGATGCTGGAGTATTTCAAGCCCGAACTTATTCTGGAAAAGAACAATGTCAACTCTACTATCGTCGTTTTTGGCGGTACCCGTATAGTCCCGCGCAAAGAAGCGGAAAAGGATCTCAATAAGGCCCAGAAAAAGCTGGAAGCGAATCCCGGCAATAAAAAGCTGATTCGTGAGGTTCGTATCTGCAAGAATATCCTGGCCAAGTCACATTTCTATGATGAGGCCCGCAAATTCGGTGAGCTGGTCTCACGCAGTGCCCAGACGCCGATCAAGCGTGAATTCGTGATCTCCACCGGCGGTGGTCCCGGAATCATGGAAGCCGCCAACCGCGGCGCCCACGATGCCAATGCGGTTTCGATCGGCTTCAATATCAAGTTACCGATGGAACAGCATCCCAATAAATATATCACTCCCGAGTTCTGTTTCCGGTTTCGATATTTCGCGATTCGAAAACTGCATTTCATGAAACGCGCGCGTGCCCTGGTGGCGTTTCCGGGTGGTTACGGAACCCTGGATGAGTTGTTCGAAGCTCTGACATTAATACAGACCCGTACAACCAAACCGATCCCGGTGATCCTGTTCGGGGAGAAGTTCTGGCGCAAAATCGTCGATTTCGATGCTTTAGTCGAGGAGGGGACAATCGATCCCGAAGATGTAGAGTACTTCAATTTCTCCGAAACTGCCGAGGAAGCCTGGGAGTTGATAAACAACTTCTTCAAGAACAACCATTATTGATCGATCACATTGATCAGTCGAATTCTTGTGTTGCTATTGTAAACTATATCCTGAAACAGTTCGAATGATTCAAACTCGTCACCTTTTAAACTCAGTCTCGCTTTCATGTCGAAAGTAAAGTCGTTTGAAATCATTCGCCCTGTTGAAAATTCGACCACTCCGGATTTTGAAATCTCTATTAACTCTGCTGAAAGCATCAGGCGGTTTTCGAAATCAGGAGTACCCGCGAAAGATGTGAAATCATCGATCTCCATTTCGCCTGAGTAGTTGATCGCGGTGATTTTATCCCATTTCCTGAGCTTGTAATCGAAAATCAAAGGTGGCAATGATTTCTCGAGCTCGAAACCTGCCAGAGAATTGCCGGAGACAGCCTCCTCCCATTCAGCCTGTCCGGATTGCGCCTGGTCAGGTAAAGAGATCTGTAAAAAGCCGGATGCTGGATAATTGAACAATTCACGCGCCATCTGGTACAGGTTCTTGTTCTCGAGAAGGTTGAAAATTTCTCCTGATGGGTAGGCCAGCATGACAATCGGCTCCCCTACAAACAGCAGTTTCTGGTAAAGCTCACTGGTGCCTGCAGTGTTGGCAGTGACAGGTTCATATAGATCGATCAGGCTGTCGTTGCGATAGATTTGGAGCCTGTCATGCAACGCGAGGATTTCAAGCGAAGTCGTACTGTCGGCGATCATGGATTCAAATCTGGCTTTCAGGCTGTCATAGGTCAGGCGCAGTTCGAAATACTCTCCGTAATTTTCGCCGACAGCCAACGACAGATAGAGCAGGTACTGCCCCTCGATTTTGATTTCATTGGAATAAGACTGTTCATCTTCGTAAGAATCACTTCGCCCATTCTGAGTGAAGTCGATCGTTATCTCGTAAGTCAATATGTCGCCCTTTTCAAACTCAAACAATTCACTTGTGGCCTGGCCGTGGCAGGTTGTAACGACCGCCAGGATGCAGATGAAGATAAAATATGCTCGAAGTGTATTCATAGTCAGATTAATCCCGAAATCGTCAGTCTATATAACAAACTTATACAACTGGCGGCAAGCAATAAATCCAGCGAGCCGGTATTTAGATTAAATAAGTGTTGATGGATTTCTTTAGGATGCGTATACTTTGTAAAGCCGGGGATTGTCTTTAAAGTCTGCCAATGTCAAAAAATATGAAAAAGAAAGCCAGTCTGAAAACTCCCGCCTCCACCCGAGTGCCGGGTAACGCACATTCTGTATCAAACCTGATTCGTTATTACAAGCAGGCTCGAATTCCCGAAAGCGATAGGCGGGGAATCTGTCTTCTGGATGGTGACAGCTTACGGATCGTAAAATCCAACCGTCTGATCCGATCGGTTTTCTGTATGCGCAAGGATGACTTCGAGGGGCGCAAATTCCCTGATCTGTTCTACTTTTCGGACCGGCCAAGGCTTGAGTCCGCTTTGAAGGAGTGCCTCGACCACGACCGCATGATAGACCTGGATGGGATATTTCTCCGGTCCGACAAAAAACGTCCCGCCCGGCTGGAATTGAACTTGCAGGTCAGGACTCACGCCGGCAAATCCTGTATTCAGGTGGCATTGAGAAAGCATCTGATGGTGGAGGAAGTATCTTCCAACGGTTCTGATAGCATTAAGTCCGGCGATGCTGTTGCGCTTTTGTCTCCAATGAAGCTGATCGACTGCAATCGGGAATTCTTGTCGCTGTTTGGTCGCAAATCAACCCGTATTCCGGATCGCAGGCTGACAGCTTTCTTCAGCATGGAAAGTCGTCGGAAAATAAAAGCGCTTTTTAACGGTTCGTGCAAAGACGGAGTGCCACTCGAACTGGAGGGAATGCACAATAGCGGGGATCTTCTGTATTTCGAAGCTATACCTGAAACTATCCCTTGTAATCGGCGCACTCTTTTGAGGCTCAGGATGAGGGACCTGACATCGCACAAGAAAACCGAACATGAGTTGATCAGGAGCAGGGCTCGTTTCCATTCACTTCTGGAAAACGTTCATTACGGATTCTTCATAATCGACCTGGAGTCGAGCAGGATCGTCTTTATGAACAACTATGGTCGCGCGCTTGTAGGTAAAACGAAAATTCCGCTGGAGAAATTGAATCCACTTCAGTTTCTGCTTCCCGAGAGACTTCCTAAAATACAGGCCATCTTTAATAGATTTACCGATGGAAGTTTAAAAGAATACCGTAGTGAGGAGGAACTGAAACTTCCGGATGGACGCCGAATTCATATCGAGTATGAAAGTCACTATATAGAATACCAGGGAAATGCCTGTATTCAGGGGATATTCCAGGATATCAGCTCGAGGGTTGAGGCAAAAAGAGCTCTGCAGGAAAACGAGGAACGCTTTCGCCAGATGGCGGAAAATATCCGCGAGATTTTCTGGATCGTTGAACGCAACCCGACTCGTACTATCTATGTCAGCCCGGTGTATGAAGAGATTATTGGCCTGCCCCTGGAGGATGTCTACCATGACCATGACGATTACCTCAAGCTGGTTCATCCCGATGACTATGAGAAGGTGTCAGCAAGATTCGATAAAGCTGATATTGAAACCGACACCGAGTATCGAATTGTGCGCCCCGATGGTTCTATTCGCTGGTTGCGATCGCGCAGCTTTCCGATTTTTGATGATAAGGGCGAAGTTTACCGTACAGCAGGAATTGTGAGAGATATTACAGAGCGGAAATTGACCGAGCAGGCTCTCAAATCTTCAGAACACAAGTATCGCGGGCTTTATGAGAATTTGACCGACGGTTTCGCCGCTTCTGACCTGAAGGGTAACATCGTTGAATTCAATCGAGCGTTTGAGCTTATGACCGGCTATTCTCCGGCTGAGCTCAAGAGGTTGCATTTCAACGATCTGACCCCTGAGAAATGGCATCCGATGGAAACCCGGATTATGCGCGAGGAAGCCCTGGTAAAAGGTTATTCGAAAGTCTACGAAAAAGAATACCGTCGCAAAGACGGTGCTCTGGTGCCGGTTGAAATGAGGGCTCACCTGCTTCGTGATATCGAGGGTGATCCGGTTGGTTACTGGGCGATTATCAGGGATATCACTGACCGTAAGAAGACTGATAAGACAATTCGTGAATCGGAGCAGAAATATCGCTCTGTGGTCGATAATGTCGGAATCGGAATTTCTCTGATAAGCCCGGAGATGCGTATTCTCTCGCTTAATAACCAGATGAAAAAGTGGTTTCCGCATATCGACGAAACCAAGCGTCCGTTGTGCTACAGGCAGTTTCAAAAGCCACTTAGAAACAAGATCTGCCCGTTCTGTCCAACCAGCAAGACTTTCGAGGAT
>WJMC01000051.1 GCA_014728145.1 Candidatus Zixiibacteriota bacterium
AATGGAGATGAAGGGGCTCGAACCCTCGACCTGTGGCTTGCAAAGCCACCGCTCTCCCAGCTGAGCTACATCCCCATTTTCAGAACTCTGATCGCATATTAAAAACAGTTCGATAAAAAAAGTTCCGGCTCGTACCGGAATCATTTTAAATGGGCCTAACTGGAGTTGAACCAGTGACCTCACGCTTATCAGGCGTGCGCTCTAACCGTCTGAGCTATAGGCCCATTATTCGAACTGCAAAACTCAAATTTATACGCTCAATGCTCTTTGTCAATAGCTAATTTAAATTACTTTTCGATTATATTATCGTACTTTCTCATTCGGATTTAACCCCTCTAAGTATAAAGTAATTGTTGACTTATGTGATACAGGCTTTAAACTGTGATATTGTCAGGCATCAATCTAAAAGGAGCTGGCATGGATAAGGCTGACCGAGCGATCAGGATGATCCGCTCATTTTACAAGAAAAACTCCGATCCGCTGGTTGTCGAGAAGTATTCCCGTTTCTTCCGCGAGGGTTACCGTGCCTACGGGGTAAACCCTGAAATCCAAAGTAAAGAAATCCAGAAATGGATCGATCAGCTCGAGGATGAATTCACACTAAAAGACTATAAAAAGCTCTTCGTGGGGCTGTTCGAATCCGGCATGAACGAGGAGACCTCGACCGTAATCCGCTTTCTGACGAATCTTGAGCGCTATTACTCCAAAAGCCTGTTTACCCAGATTCGAGCCTGGATCGGCAGATATTTTACCAACTGGGCTCAAACCGACAGCGTTTGCAAATACGTTCTGAGGGAGTTCATCCTCAGGGATATTGTGTCTTATAATGACCTGATCGCCTGGCATACGCATAAATCCAAATGGGTCCGTCGGGCGGTACCGGTCACCACGGTCGAAGCATTCTACAAAGAGCAAAAGATCACCCCGGTCCTCAAGGTTGGCAACCTGTTGATCAACGATCCGGTGCGTGAGGTCGGCCAGGGTGTAGGCTGGATGCTTCGCGATGCCTGGAAGGTCTACCCTGACAGGATCGAGAAACTGCTAAAGAAGCACGTCAGAACCGGTAATCGCACCGCCTACCAGTACGCCTGCGAGAAGATGGATAAAGAGTATCGACTTCAGTTCAGACGGCCAAAGAAGTAAGCTGTATTTCTACTAATAGTCTGTTTTTGAAATGATAAATATCAATTTGCATTTAGCTAGTATTTCTGCTCTTAATCAAACATGAATGACTGACACCTCTGCATCTCAATATTGGTAAGAGTAATCGAATAAAAAAAATGATAATCGTCCTGATAATAACGGGAAGGAATGATTCCTTCCCGCATATTTGAAGTATTTGTCCTGACAGGTTGGGGCATCTGCCAACCACAAATATTTTATCATGGCAGCATTGTGAAGCTACTGCCATGCTGTCTAAATATCTGCTTTCTCTGCCCGATCAGGCTGTATGTTTGCGGAAACAACTGACCATGACGATCTGCGGAAGATCCTCGAGGACCTCGTCGGGAATCTGGTTCGGCTCGATATAGTTTTGGTTCTTGCGCAGAAACACCTGCCGAATCGCTTCCATAACTTTGGGAATATCCAATCCCCGCGGGCACCTGACAGCGCAGGTGTTGCAGGAAGCGCACATCCAGATCGTGTTCTTGTTGACCAGCAATTCCTCCTGTCCGAGAGCCGACAGATGCATTACCTGCCGTGGCGTGATTTGCAAAACCTCAGCCATCGGACAGCCGCCGGAACACGTTCCACACTGCATACATTTCTCAATATTCTGACCGGATATCTCTTTGACTTTTTCCAGGAATTCTTTTCCAAAAGTCTTTTCAGTGATAACAAAGCCCTGTTTGCCCTCACATTCCGGGTTGTCGCAGTTTTCGACGGTATTATCTTGAACGTCTTTGTTTTCTTCGTCAGTCATATTAGCCCCTCACTATCTTATTGTACCGACGTAATGGCTGGTAAGTTCTCGCTCTTTGATCTCGACCGGTGTATAATCCGGAAGAAGCATCGGCGCCACACGATCGGTCTCGATACCGGCCTCGGCCATTTCCTTATGATATTTATCGACATGCTCCAAAGACAACTGGCCCAGATCGCTTCGATCTTTGGCAAACTCGCCGGCGTTCTTACCGGCGATACGACCGAATACCATAATATCCAGAAGCGAGTTGCCCATCAGACGATTCTCACCGTGGGTACCACCACCGACCTCACCGGCTATGAAGAACCCCTTTACTGCAGTCGAACCATCTTTTTTGAATTCCAGGCCACCATTCTGGTAATGCAAAGTCGGATAGATCAGCATCGGCTCTTTCGAGATATCGATGTCAAAGCGTTTATACAGGATAAACTTGCCGGGGAATTCTTTTTCGACAGTACCTTCGCCGGAAAGATGGTCGATCATCGGGCTGTCCAGCCAGACACCGAACTTACCGGTCGGAGTGGGCACACCCAGACCGCGGTCAACACATTCGCGGATTATAGCGGATGCTTCGATATCTCGAGGCTCGCGCTCATTGACGAACTGTTCGCCCTTGATGTTGACGAGGTTGGCACCGGAACCGCGGAATTTCTCTGTAATCAGGATACCCTCGGCCTGTTCCGGGAAGATCACTCCGGTCGGATGGTACTGGATCGTGTGCAAAAAGCAGAGTCCGACACCGGCACGATAACCCATCACCAGACCGTCGCCGGTCGCGCCGTAGTGGTTGGTGGTCATGAAATTCTGGACATGCAGGCGACCCGAGCCACCAGTGGCCATGACGACAGCTTTGGCCTTGATGATGAAATATTCTTCAGTATCCATGTTATACATCAAAGCCCCGGCACATTCGCCTTTGTCGTTTAAGATCAATTCGACTGCCGGAGAGAATTCGAGCACCTTGATGTCTTCACAACGATTCCTGGCCTCGTCACGGACTGTACGCATCATCTCGGCCCCGGTGATATCGGCCGCGAAATGCATACGCTTGCGAGAGGTACCTCCGCCGTGCAAAGTCTTCAGAGTGCCGTCATCGAATCGGGAGAAATTGCAACCCAGTTCGACCAGCCACTTGATGACATCCGGAGCCTCAGACACAAGGGTCTCTACCAGTTCCGGTTTATTCTTGAAATGACCGCCACCGACGACATCCAGGTAATGATAATAAGGCGAATCTTTCCAGTTCTTGGTGGCGGCCTGAATACCGCCTTCGGCCATCATCGTATTGGCATCGCCATGACGAAGCTTGGTAGCTATAATCACTTTTGCGCCCTGTTCCTGGGCCAGCAGAGCGGCTGAGGTTCCGGCTCCTCCCCCGCCGATAACGAGCACGTCGGTCTCGTAGTCGGCCTTCGTCAGGTCAACCTTAGCGGGTTCGACCCGGCTTTTGGCCTCGAGCATATCGACCACTTCATGGGCTATCTTATAGCCTTTGTTGGGACCGATTTTGATCTCTCGGCGACCTTCATCGATATAATCAGGATGGAATTTGAGGATATCCTCGCGTTCCTCCAGAGACATCATCGGAAATTCCTTATCCGCCTGTTTGCGTTCGACACGCGCCGGGCGGGTCTCTTCGACCTTTTTCATGAGGTCTTTCAATGCTTCGGGATACGGCATAATCTATTCTCCAGTAATATGTTCGGTTTTACAGGTACTGCTTTTCCTGCGGTTCCCATTTTTCGTCAGCCATATGTGATTCCTGTTCGCGCTCGGTGTAGAGCTTTTTGAGCTCATCGACTGACGCACTCTTGAGCTCAGCCAGGAAACCATCGTACTTACCACCCTTGATGCCTTCCACCATTTCCTTGCAATGCTCCGGATAAGGAGCCATCTTCATGCCGTAGATTCGACGCACCATCTGGGCGATATGGTACTGCGCCATCTCACCCATACAACGGGTGGCACACAGACCACACTGGATGCAGTCAAAAGACAGCTCGGTGGCTTTCTTGAAATCACCCTGTTTGATAGCGGAGATATAATCCAGGACCGGGACATCCATGGGGCAGACCTTGGTGCAGGCATTGCAAGCCACGCACCGGAACAACTCCGGGTAGTTCTTCTGGACATAAGAGACTTCAGGGGCGACTTCTTCCATTTCATAGACCGCCCGGTTAGCCGGGAAAAACGGTATCTGGGTCAGGTACATATTTTCCTGGACCACGGTCTGGCAGGCCAGTCCGACCCGGATATGATAATCGCCCGGGAGACGATAGACAGTGCCGCAGGCCCCGCAGATACCGCCACGACATCCGCATCCGCGGATGAACTTGTAGCCGGCATGTTCCATCGCTTTCATGATGGTCAGCGACTCGGGGACCTCGTAACGCTTGCCCATTATGTAGATCGGCACAAGCTTGGCTTTAATTTTTGCAGGTGTAGATTCTGTTGTGCTCATATCACACTCTCATCTATTTTGTTGTTAATTATTTCCTACGCTGAAATCAGGTTCTTGCCGGATAAAAGCTCTCGTGAGCTTTCATGACCGATATCGAAATGACATTCCTTTTCGTCAACTCCCAGGGCTATCGCCAAAAGCTGGGTGAAATAGAATGTCGGTACCGTTGACTCGCCCTGACCGAATTTGTCGATCGAATCTTTCTGCCTGTGTCCCAGGCTGTATTCACACAACGGGCAACTCGAGACGAGTGCCTCCGCGCCCCGTTTTTGGGCTGTGCTGACGATCTTGTAGACGTTCTTGTAGGCCGCCTCCGGATTGGAGAGGATCTGGTACGATCCGCAACATTCAATCGAGGCCGGGCTGTCGATCACCTGAGCACCGAGAGCATCCAGGAAATCATGCAGGATCGTCGGGTTGTCGGCACTGTCGATGGCAATATCTTTGGGACGGGTCAGGGTGCAACCATAGTACGGCGACACCTTGAGATCCTTGAGCGGGTTGGTAACCTTCTCTTTGAGCTTGTCCCAGCCTACATGATCGCGCAGAAACGGCAGAAGATGAATGACCTCAACCTGTCCGGTGTAGTCGGTTTCCTCTTCCATAAAACTGTTGATCGTAAAACGTTTTTCCTCGTCATCGCGTATCAGGTTGTTGGCGCGAGCGAGGGTGTTGTAACACATCGAGCAGATCGTCACGACCTTGTCATGGCCCATATCGGCGACCCGGATCAGGTCTCGAATCGGTGCCACCAGGTGCAGGAGGTCGTCGTCCGCCAGTGAATAGACCGCACCGCAACAGTTCCAGCGGGGCAGTTCCTCCAGCTCGAGGTCGAGCCTGGCCAGTGATGCCACCGCGGAGTCATTGAGGTTTTTAGCGCTGGTCTTGAGCGTACATCCGGGGTAATAAGCAACTTTCATCGCGTTAATCTTTCTGTATTGATGATGTTATTTTCCTGACAGGTAACTTGATTTCGCATGTGAATTATTTCACCTGCAATTATCGTAAATTGTTGACAGAACGTTTGCAAAATAGACTATGTTTCTGCTCAAATGCCTGTGCATAGCTGGCATAAGATGATATATTTAAGATTTAAAAGAACACTTGTCAAGTGCTTTTATTCACAAATAACCTCATATAAGTTATTCGCTTAGAATGGTTGTGATGTTTGTAAAAATCTGCACAATTCGCGCTTTTGGAAGTATATGATTGAATGATTATTAGGCTGATCTAATTGGCCTAAAATTGGGTGGGCATCCTCTTCATAGGTGGATTCATTTAGTGTTTCGTCAGGTGTTGTCAAATATCTGGCGAACATAACAGCCCGGTCATCCTGAGGAGCTTCGATCACAGATCGAAAACGACGCCAGGATATCTTGCTTCGTTATAGCAGGTCTTGAGTTCTCGACTTTTGTCGGGAGCTTGTGACCTGCCATGGAAAAATCCAATGATTAAGATTTCTCCACTCGTTCTCAATGAGATTTCTCCGCTCTCCGGCAGAAGCCGTATCGGTCGAAATGACTACCGGGCCGCGTTTGTCCTTGCGGGGAGTGTTGCGACGAAGCGGTCTTATACGCAAAGATCGCCCCACTTCGCCCGCGATGACAAACTTTGATCGTCAGTGGTTTAGTGGGTCGGGAACTGAATTATTTACAAAAAAAAGCCGCCTCACTGCGGGAGGGTGAGACGGCCAGCGCAAAATCCGATTTTTTTTAACGCTGCGGTTACTCTTCTTTTTCGCCATAGACAGGTGTCTTGACCCACTCAATTTTGTTGTAAATAAATTTCTGGCGATTTCCGATCGTCACTTTGTCATAGGCATGTTTGTTGAACATGGTGCTTTCGCGGTCCATATAGTCAGCCCCGAATGCGTCCTTGGGAATGATCAGCTTGTTCGGGAATTTGTCGACTATCTTGTATGGCGGTTTGACCTTAAATATATACCGGCCGAATTCGAGTGAATCGAACACCGCCAGGCGTCCCTCGTTTACACGGATAAGCTCGAATTCCTTTGTCGAAAGCGTATCGAAATAGTAGCCGGTATCGGTGAACACCTGTGCTACCGGAATAAAATCGAAGCTGTAATTCGGTGTAAAGTAGACAAACTGCGCGCTGTCATCGGAAGCCTCGAATTCCTTAGGGAAAACCCAGCCTTTCTCATCCTCGATCTGGTATTCGCCCTCTGGGAGGAAAAAGGTGAACCACTCGCGCACCTGCTCCATCCGGTAATTGAGGTACTCCTCAGCGCAACGCAGGACATAGCGGTCTTCATCGGCATGGACCGCGCGCCTCACGACCAGTGACAGATAGTTGTCCTCGAGACGTTTTGGTCCGACCAGTTCGTTAAAGGCATTGCACTTGGCATAACTGGCCAGCCAGTTGTTTTTAACGAAAGAGAGGCATTCACCATAAGTCATATCGGTCGTTGTATCGATATACGCCGTATATGATGGATAGAAGGTTTCCAGGTTCCAGAACCCCCAGTCGGCCCAGTTCGGATTGCCGACATAGTAGTTGATAAAAATGAACTTCACCAGCGATTCGGACAATAGATCGTTGGTCATCTCGTTCTGGAGACGGTTGTTGCGCCAGATCGCTTTCTGGCGGTAGATATTGTGCACCGCGAGTTTTGAGATATACCAGCGGTCATCGAAACTATAGAGTTTCTTGGCCGCTCCCAGGTATGAATCCAGGTCGCGGTTGAGATCTTTCATTTCCTCATAGGGATGATCGATCATGCCCGAAGAGGCAGACAGCGATCCCGCCAGGAGAATCAGCATTAGCGATGATACAAATGTAATTTTTTTCATGATTTCCTCCTATTCGCTATCCGGCTCATTTGAGTAGGTCTTGTTCTGTTGCATATACTTGTAAAAGGCCTGCAGGCGACGATAGATATCGTCGGAATCATCGTAGCGATTCTCTTCCTGCAGAGCACGGATCGCTTTCTCGCTCCAGAAGATCGCTTCCTTGGAGACGTTCTCGAGCATACCGGCATCGAGCGCGTCCAGATCGACCATGTACTCGGTGGCATCCACGATTTCACCGTAGCGAGCGTTGTCATACAGGTATTCGCAGTAAGCCGGCAGAAATGCTACAGTAGTTGCCAGGTAGATATCAAAATTGTAATTCTTGGCATAGAAACCGCCCTGCGGGAAATCGGAATCATCTTTAGCGAGCTCCAGGCATTTCTGGAAATATTGCCAGGCAGCGTCGTTTTTGATATTTGAATTAGTCGTGGCCAGCAGGAATGTCGCTATCGAGCGGGCGAAATTCGAGCGCAGTGTATCCAGAGCGATCGCACTGTGATAATTTACCAGGGCGCGCAGTGAATCCCGCTTGGGCGTGTCCTGCTCGGCATCCATGTAGCTGTTGTATCCCCAGACAGCCTTGATCATATTGGCGATACCGAACATGTTCGGAGTCTCAAAAGGGAACAGGTCAGCCACACTGGCGATAAATGTATTTTCGCGATTGTAGAGATTTTGTTCGTCCGCACGGCGCAGGAGGTTCTCGATCATCGGCGCTATCGAATTGGATGATGGAGTGATAGTAGCCGCCAGGAATATAT
>WJMC01000052.1 GCA_014728145.1 Candidatus Zixiibacteriota bacterium
ACGTATCCTGGTAACCTCCTGACCCGTTCAGGACGAGATCGAAAACGACCATCCTTCCGGCGCTTATCGAGTCATCGAACGCGATCCTGTAAGGCTGACCTGAATTGGAGGTTGAATCGTTTAAAGCGATTGCTCCGTAGTCGGCTGATGAGTCCAGCACGACAGCATCCCCACCGCGTGCGCGAACAACAGCGCTGACACCCAGAATCCCCAGACCACTGTTTGTAAGTTCAACTTCGATCGAGGCGGTATCACCTGCATTAATCGAGGGGCCGGTCACCGATTTGACATACAAATTGGGTTGATCGTTTGCCGGCAGAAGCTTCATCGCCTCGGGCAGGTAAATCACGCCATAGCCGGAAGTAGAATCCGGTCCCGGTTCTTCGATATCGATGGCTGAATACATCAGCGCTTTTTTTATCGAGTCAACCGGTGCATTTGGATTGACCTGCCTCAGAAGAAGAGCTGCCGCGGCTACATGCGGGCAGGCAAATGAAGTACCTGTACCGGTACCGTAGCCACCGGCATCGGGATACACCTCGAGCGGGAAGGTAAGCGGTACGTTCCGACCGGGCGCGACAACATGAGGCTTGATCGCAGTCTCATCACAATCAGAGGGACCGCGAGAGGAAGAATTGTCCACCCGCAGACTGTCGTAGTCACTGTTGATCATCCCGACTGAAAACACAGTGTATTCACTCAGGACCCTGATGGCGGGATTGGCCAGGGAACGAAAAGTCGGGCCCTTGTTACCGGCGGCGTAGACTACCACCACACCGAGAGCTTCGAGGTTGCTGATAAAGCCGTCGAAAATATCCATACAGCCGGCGTAGTTCTTCGTATAGCCCCACGAATTCGAGAGCACATCCGGCACATCCTCGGAGGTATTGGGATCACCATCCGGATCCGCTCCCCACTGTAAAGCATCGAGAATAAAATTCTGGTCTTTAATGTCAGTTACCCCGGCCGCGATCCATTCCGCACCAAAAGCCGCCCCGATTGTATCCCCGGTAGCGTCATCCTTGCCGACTACCGCGCCCAGAACCGCCGTCCCGTGAGACCTGATTGAAGAAGAGCTGATATAAGAGGTATCGAAGATATGCGGAAAAGTGTCATTGAGTACAGGATTGAACCAGCATTGCTGGTGAGGATAGCGGTTGCCTCGATAATTCGAGAGCAGGGCCGGATGATCACCTTCGACCCCGGTGTCGAACGATGCCAGAAGTGTACCCTCACCGGTGTAACCGAGCTTCCAGAGGCTGTCAGCACCGATAACACGCAGGTTTTCACCAGCACCAGTGGCTTTTTTCGATATCGGCTGGAAATCCTCGACCGGTTCAATGATCGAAACCGGCAGGTCGGGATATATCTTTTCTATTTCGCCAAACTCGGCCAGTTCGTCCACGAGGTCGCTTCTGACTTCGGCCCGGATTACGTTGTCGAGCCAGTAGGATTTGACAAAACGGACACCATCGCCCTGACTGTGACCATTCAGGTAATCCAACAGACGGGCCTGTGACTGTCGGGCGTGCTGTTTGAGCGATGTCACTGCCAGGCTGTGGGCGGCCTGACGAGTATAGCTTGCAAGCGAGAGGCGGTTTTCGAGCTCGTTTTTGCTGAGGCGGTCGGAGAGACGGATGATCACCTTGACATAATCCTGTCCGCTTGAAATCTTATCCGTGACCAGGCTGTGGACTTCAGCCGCCTGTGAGTAGGCAACTCCGAAGGCCGTTATGCAAATTGATAGAATAAATGAAATCAGGATGGTATTTTTCATCTTCTCTCCCATGCGGAATTGTCGCGCTTACATATATTATACAGATAAAAAGCCGAAAACGTTGTATTTTAGACGGCCCTTAACCGCACCGCCGTACCCGAAGCACTCACCATCAGCATTCCCTCGCGGATGACTTCGTAATCCAGATCTATCCCGATGACAGCTTCAGCTCCCATACCGGAAGCGTTGGCCTGCATTTCCTGAAGAGCTATTGACCGTGCGCGGTTGAGTTCTTTTTCGTAACTTGCCGAGCGTCCCCCGACGACATCGCGAATCGAGGCGAACACGTCCTTAAAGACGTTAGCGCCCATAATTGCTTCGCCGGTAACGATTCCGAGGTAATCGACGACTTTGTAACCGTCAACGGTGTTAGTGGTGGTCATAATCATGGCAGTCTCCTTTACTGGCAGTTGCAGTCATTTAAGATAACAGTTTGGAACAGATTTTCAATTAATTTATTGCAAATCTGATGCATCATTTTACGCGTTTCAACAGAAAAATAGATATTAAAAAACGCCGCCTGCTTAAAACAGGCGGCGTATGTATAAGTGCGGCAGAATGCCTACTTGTTCATGACCTGGTCGAGACCGATCTTGACTCCGGAACGGATTACAAACAGAGAACCGGTTTCATCACCGTAGACATAACCGAGCTCATCGGTTAAGTCGTAGTACCAGCCCTCGCTGTACCATTCGATCCCGGTCGAGACCTTGTAATTGAGACCCAGGCCGATTTCGGCCAGCTTGTACTCCAGGTCGGAGTAGTTGTGCATATCGCCGAAGGTATAATCGAGATGTTCGATCGCCTCATCAGGGGTGGGCATATTGACCGGTTCCAGGGCGGCATCGCTCTGGGTGTAGTTGCCCTGGAGTGAGAGGCTGAGCAGGGGGGTCGGCATAAACGTCACACTGCCGTACAGGCTGTGTGATTTGCTCTCGTAATCGCTCATGGCGTAAAGCGATCCGTAATGTTCTATTCCACCAGTCCCACCGGGACTGTTAAATATATGACCCGCTCATCCATCGAACATCGCCACAGTGATCGGCCCGCGTGATTTATGCATACTGTATGTGTATCCCATCGTTACGAGCCACTGATTCTGAGGCATGATATTGAGATTGAGGTTGGGTTGAAGCGATGAATGCTCCACATCCAGGCTGTCGAGATCATCGTTTTTATCATAGGTGAACTTCAAGCCTCCATGCAGGCTGACACCTTTCTGCAAACGGACATCTCCCTTGAAATCGAAGATATGCTTTGTAGTCGGCAGAGAAGTGACATCCTGGTATTTCAGCTCCTCGCGCTGGAAGTAGTACACCAGGCCGTTGTTGGGAAGAGGCAGAAGCTCGTCATGACCGACAGCTTCGAACAATCCCCGATAGCTGGTAAACGGATCCTTGATGGCTTCCAGGCGGTACTTGATGGTAGCTGAATAATCGAGCCCGTGGCGGTAACGCAACTTGGCCTGACCATAATATTTATTGGTCACGGCATCGTTGTCCTTGGTAGGATAGTCATAGCGCTTGGTGTAATCGTAACCGCCCAGGGCCGATACCTTCAACCTGTTCATCGGCCGGTAGATGAACTCCACGCTGGCCTCACCCTCCATCCGATCGAGGGAGGAATAACGGATATAATCGAAATCCTGTCCGCCACCCGTACGGGGCTGGTCGGTCTCCTGGTTGTAACGCCAGAGAGGAAGATCGATTTCGAAATCCTCTGCATCGGTATTGGAAAGGCCGGTTCTGACGATCACGCTCCAGATCGGAGTCAGGGGCATGCTGAAGTTCAGCGTACCTCCCAGCGTAGTCGCCTTGCGATCGTCGACCGGACCGATAAACGAGTTTTCATTTTCATAGCTGTTTTTGGTCTGGAAATAACTGGCAGAACCGCTCAACCTGTACTTTGGAGAACGGGTGTAAAAGCGCAGGGTATTTCCGATTTTCTGGACATCCGGGTAGACCGAGAAATCGACCTGGGTGCTGTCGAAGATCACCCGTGAACCAAACTCGTCGATTTTATCGCCTTTGACCGGATGCTTGGCCTCATCGTAAAAGACCGAGGGTGATTCGGCATTGGAGCTGAACTGGCTGAACACAAAATCATAGCTCAGCCCGACCGGGCCCGGTTCTGCCGAGAGGCCGATATTGAACTGGTTGACCGAACGATCGATCTCAACCGATTTCGAGGTCAGGTGACAGCTGAAGCAATGCGTCGAAGAGACCTTCTGCTCATCGCCTTTGTCCATCCAGAAACGATGTCCGGCATTGATACGCACGTTGTTCTTCTCTGAGATCAGAGCCGACACCTGGGTGGTGATCCGATGACGATCATAATTGTAGTCGACTCCCGGGCTGAGGTCCTCATGAGTCATCATCTTTCCGCCCATACTGCCGTCAGCCAGTTCCTCGCGTGCATTGATATTGTCGAGAAAGTCGGTTTGCAACTGGCGCCGGAAGAGCTTGTAGTCAACCTCGATCGAAAGCCTGTTCTGATACTGAAGATCGAACATGGCCCCGGCGTTCTTGTTGTCATAAAAGTACCCGTCGAAGTTCATGAGAAAATCAGAACCCCTTCCAAACAGTTGAAACCGTCCTTCCGGATAAGCGTCGCTGTAAATATGGTTGTATTCCCTGACTTTTTTGGCGTAGTCATTGAAGTCGGAATAGCGTCCGCCCACCCATAAATTGTAGCTGTACTCCGCCTCGGCGTAGACCGAACAGATTCCGATCAGGAGGCTGAAAACGAAGTACAGAGCGAACAGCTTAAGTATCGTTTTGTGCATTTTACCTCCCTATCTTGTCATCTGCCCGCCCTGGCCGGAAATCGACTGTGCCGGCAGGTCGGAGCCGTGAATCTGGGTGTGACACTGTGTACATTTGGTCAACATGCCCTGTTTGAAACCATCATGCGAAGAATCAAAGAAACGTCCCGGCTGTTGCGGGGCTTCCAGGTTCGTGCTGTCGACACCGGGTATGGTGGCATGAAAATGCATCGAATGACAGTTCAGGCAGAGCGCCGGTTCAGCCTGGGTCAGAAGACCGTTGGCGACCGATCCATGAGGCTGGTGACAGACACCGCAGTCCTCGTTAACCGGTTCATGCTCAAACAGGAAAGGACCTTCCTTGTCGACATGACAGGCAAAACACTGCTGACGGCCGTCATCATCGATCATGGCGAAAGAGGCTTCCGAACCATGGATCTGATGGCAGTCCATACAGCTCATCTTGCCCTCTTCGACCGGGTGATGCGAAGGCATGTAAAAAGCGGCGCGGACATCGCTGTGACAATCGTAACAGAGTTCCGGCATCGGCTTTTTCATGCTCTGGCCAGCGGGTTTGTGAACCTGATGGCAGTCCGAACAGGTCATGTCTTCGGTGGCATGCGGTGAAAACTCCCAGTTGTAGTACTTACTGCCACCATGGCATTCAAGACAGGGATCGACCTGGTTGTCATCTCCCAGCCTGGCCGGGTTGATGATCGAGGCCGGATCCATCTCGTCTACATGCACCGATCCGGGACCGTGACAGGCCTCGCAGGAACGCTCACCATACTTGGCTGAACCTGAAAGCAGTGTTCCATGCGAAGTCATGTCGAAGTTTTCGCCGACATCGTCATGGCACTCCAGGCACATTTCATTGCCAACGTACATCTTGCCGTCCGACTGATCTGCCAGAGTCTGCTCACCGGCATACAGCATAGCCGCCAGTAGCAGGCAGGTCGCTGTAACCAGCAACCTGGCAGTCATCTTGTGGCTTTTTGTCATTCTGAATTGACCTCCCTTCTGTCTGATTTTGTTTCTGCTGTCATCTACTATTTCTCATTTTTATTTATCAAACCGCGAACATATATCGGGATATTATTGGCGATCGCATGCGAGGGTTCTATCCGCTCGCCAACACCGGACTCCAAAAGATTTATCCCCATGGCACAATCCATGATCATGCCGATAAAACATCTGGCTGTTATCTTCGGATCGGTGTCTACTACCTGCGCCTGCTGTCTCAACCGCTTAAGGTGTTCAGTTATGAAATTGATGAATCTTCCGCGTATCTCGCTACTGATATTTTTTGCCTTTTCATGACCGCTCAAAGCCGAGAACAACAGCAATCTGTACAGATCGACATTATCAGTCAAAAATCTGATCAGGAACTCCGCAGTCATCATCAATATCTGCTCGAGATCATCGACATCAGAGAGCTGTTCGAAAAGCGCGTCACACTGCAACCTGGCAGGTAAACTGTCCAGCACAGCATCGTAAATCTCAGCCTTGGAATTAAAATGCTTATACAAACCCGCCTCGCTGATCTGGCAGGCATCCGCCAGCTGCCGGGTGGAAACCCGGTCGTATCCCTCCAGGCTGAAAAGACGGGTTGCTTCAGCTATAATCTGATGTTTTCGATCACCTTTTATCGTATCCACATCCATCATGTTAGTTAGTGATTACTAACTTAAAACGGGCTCAAACTGATGTCAAGTATTTCTTTCCATAACCCGTTGAAATAGACAGGATTACCAAAAATATACAGGGCTATCTCGGTCTTCTTTTCGCCTTTATATAAAGCATTAAAAAGAAGTGGTCGCGCGACTATTTTTTCTCCTCGGAGTCGTCGGATTTGTCATCTTCCGATTTCTTTTCCGCAGACTTTTTTGCTGGCTTACCAGTTATTTTTTCGTACCAGATCGGGTGATGATGGCGGGCCCATTCGCGGGTCACAAAACCATCGATCAAAACCCGCCAGGTCCCCGGGTTTGCGATCGTGCCGAGATAAGCATGCGACAGAACTCCGGCGATCAGGATGAAACCGACGAAGTTATGGACTGTCGATACAAGACAGATAGTCGAAAGCTGGAAAGCGTCCTTGAATACCAGGATCACCCCCGAAACCGACATTATCAGGCCGAAGATAGCGGTGTACCAGAAGAACATCTTCTGTCCCGCATTGAATCTGCCTGCCGGCACCTCGCCCGAGTAGCCGAGGTAGCCACCGATCAGGCGCACCCAGATCTTGTCATAGGAAGCGAATATAGCATCTTTGAACCAGATCGCTATACCCAGTATGGTAGTTACGATGAACACCACTCCGGCCCAGATATGATAATCTAACATCTGTTGCGGTGATTTAAAGAACATTTCCTGCCAGATGGTGAGATTGAAGGCCAGGACCAATCCCGTAAATGCCAGGAGGATAAATGAAATCAACCGGAACAGGTGCACACCTCGTTCCAGAAACGAGAAGCGTCTGACCTCGCCGGAACCATAGACGAAACGGATCCGCTTGGGACCATAGCGATGGTAATGCAGGGTGATTAAAAAGACCACCAGGATGATCATGAAACTGACCAGCGGGCTGAGTATCTGTTGGTGGAAAGTATTTATGTGAAAAACTGTGGGATTGCATCCCAATCCGATACCGATACTCTGGGTGACAACCTCACCTTCGGTATTGTACATATCGACCACTTTCTGGCCCTTGAAGAAATGGGCGTCGTAGCCGTGGCACTCGAGGCAGTTGTTGCTTCCCAGGGTCATCCTTGCCGGTGCGACATTATGGCTGATCGGGTATTCGGTCTGGCTTTCGACCTCCCGCTCGAGCGTCATCAACAGGTCATTTTCACCCAACGTATATGCTTTTCCACCCTTAATATAGGCCGGGTTGACCTGGTTGAAACGGGGGTTGTTGGCCAGGCTTTGCTTAAAAGCATTCAGCCCTGCGATTATCTCCGCTTCAGTATTGACCTCGACTTCACCATCATCGTTGTCGTCCTCAATCTGCTCGGAATACAGTTCCCAGGCGGTTTCATGTTCGCTCATAAAAAGCGGGTAGAGATTACCATCGGAATCTATATTACCCCAGTAAGCTGTGTGGATTATATTCATCGGGTAGATAACCTGGTTTTTCTGACGAACATATGTCGGTTTCCATGAAGACGGACTGCCGACTCCATCGGCATCAGGCGGATTGGTAATCACTGTTATCTCACCTGAGGAGAGATCAAAACCCATCGCGGCCGCCCGACCGAGTTTGGGAATATGGCAGGCCTCACAACTGATTCTCTTTAAGTGAGAAGGACGGACTTCCGTGTGATGAGGTACTGTCGCCCCGAGGTACCCCTCCATGTGACATTCCCTGCACCCCAGCATCAGGTTAGCGCTGTCTTCGGGATCGATTGCCGTGTGGGCATGAGGTCCGCGGGCGAAGTTATGGCTTATATCCGCGGGATGGCAGTCGGTGCAGGTCATGCCCTGTTCCGAATGGATATCGGGATTGACCGCGTCATTGCAGGAGAAACCCCGCTTCTTGACACCGGAAGCGCCATGGCAGAAAACGCAGTTCTCATCCGGGCTGACAGAAACATCGATTGAAATCGTGCCGTCGGTGTTGAAATAGCGTTTGTTGTAATTGACCACCGGTGTATCGCCGTAGGTTACATAACCATCGACGATCCCCAGGTTCGAACCGGCCACAGTGGCCCACTGGAAATTTTCATTCTGGAGCTGTTCCACCCGCGCCGCGAAATTGTACCCGTGCATATGGCACAGGAAACAATCCGCTTCGATCACACCGCTTTGATCCCAGTTGCTCTGGTGATAATCGCCATCGAGGGATTCCTTCAGCTCCGGATTGTCCGCCAGATGTTCGTCGTAGCGGTTACCCTCACGGTCAAATTCCATACCGCCTCCGCCCGGATGACAGGCTCCGCAGGTCGGATCGCCCGGATTGTAGGACGCGCTGGCGATAAATTTATACACCGGCAGGTCGATTTCAGCTTCAGTGTCATTGTGTTTCTTGGCGAACTGACGAAATGATGTCAGGCAGAAACCGCCCATCCGACCATCGGACAATACCCAGGGCTGATTATCCGCCACCCCGAAAGTGTCCGAGATAACATCCCAGCCCTGCTGAAAATGATAGCCCTCGGTTATGGCGTCGTAATCATGACAAAGGCCACAGGTAACCCTGGTCGAAAACGGCGCGTTGGGATTCTCGCCATTGATCGGATCGATCATATCAAAATTTTTATCGAACAAGTTGATATTGGGATGACGCGCGCTCAAAACAGACACGCTGATCATCACTAAAACGATCAGAGTAAATATCAGTATTGAATTAAATCTTTTACCTGCGGGCATCGTCTAATCCCCCTTAAAAAGTTCTCTGGCAGTTTGCGGGTGCCATTATAGATTTACGAGCCATAGCTAATTATATCTCTCGGAATAAATACGATATAAATAAAGATTCCACCAAATCAAAATTAAAATTTGACATTCTATCACTACTTATTTGCTAAGGTTTGAGCCGGTTTACTATCGATGAACCCTTCAGGACATTGG
>WJMC01000053.1 GCA_014728145.1 Candidatus Zixiibacteriota bacterium
ACCAATGGGAACGTGTGCCCTAATTCAATAAGTTCCTGTATCTCACTATAATAATAAAAAATGATACTACACTACATATACGACTAACGATCAGAAGCGTTCAAATCCGCTGGCGGGCCGGGGTATATGTACTCTGGATCCTTACCTCTTTGAGAGAGAGAATATGAATAGAATGATATGTCAAGTAATATACATTTTAGATAATAAATTTTAGCCGGACGCCTCCCCGGCATGCCGGTAGATAGTAGCAATAACAGCCAAATCTCCAAAGTGAGAGTTGATCAACATGATCTTATTCTTCTGAGGAATTGTCAGTGTCGAGGATATCTTCGGCCAGGGAAAGCGCTACACCGGAAAGCATAACTTCCACGCCGAGGTTGGTGAAATCGGAGGATATCAGTTCGCGGTTGATATTGGAATAGAGCGAACAGGCGGCCTCTTTTTCGACTACCAGACCGGAGATTTTATCTTCGTTCTCGGAGACGAAAGTAACCTCGCCCAGTTCATCAGAGATTACGAAACCTGAGCAGTTGTGCAGTTGCAGGTGAGCCCCGCCGGCATAGACCACGATCATCGCCCCCGTCTTACGCCGTCCCAGTTCGGTGCGTGGATATATCTCCAGGACCAGAAGGCGCTGGTTCTCATGCGAGGCAACCTTCATACGGTAATGATCGGTATCCCATTCGACTATGTCTGAGCCGATCACCTTGCCAATCTCTTCCACTTTCTCTTTGGGAAAAAGCTCGATCACCTGGTATCTCCGCCGCTTTCTTGCTTTTTGGAATCACCATTTTTTTCCGGCTGATCCAGTTTCTCTATTTCGTCTTTGGTCTCGCGCAGAGAGGATTTGAAATCGCGAATGCCTCTACCCAGCCCCTGGGCAATTTCCGGAATCCGTTTGGCTCCGAAAAGCAGAAGCACCGCCAGAAAGATTAGTATCAGCTCGGTCCAACCCGGCATAAACAGCATAAAAACTCCTTGTTACACCAGACTATATATACCACCAGCGGAAATAGATCAATACCAAAATCATAAAAAGCACGCTCATGAAATTGATCGCCACCTTGAAACCGAAGGTGAAGCTGATGATATAAAAATCGAATCCGACCGCGTCGAAACCGATCGGGATGTTCTTCTCGATAAGTGTTTTGACCGCGCCCTCGGGCAGGTAGGAAGCCACGATGTCGCCAACAAGGCCCCCAACAATTCCCGCCAGGGTCAAAACAAACACTAAAAACAGAATATCTCTGCGCTTCATACAGCCACCTTATCCTGATAATACGTACGAACTGACTCGAAAAGTTTCAGCCCGTCGGAAGAATTTAAGATATCTTCGACCGCCCGTTCCGGATGAGGCATCATCCCGAACACATTTTTGCCTTCGTTGCAGATTCCGGCGATATTGTTCAATGAGCCGTTGGGATTCGACTCATCGGTAACCTTGCCGTCTTTATCGCAATATCGGAAAACAATCTGGTCGTTTTCGATCAGTTTCCGGATCTGGTCCGGCTCATTGAAATAATTGCCGTCGGTATGGGCGATCGGCACCTTGAGAACCTCGCCGATATTCAGAGCGCCGGTGAGGGGATTCTGATTTGTATCTACCCGTATAAAAACCTCTTTGCAGATAAACCTGAGGCTACGGTTGCGAAGCATCGCTCCCGGCAGTAGCCCGGCCTCCAGAAGGATCTGGAAGCCATTACATATTCCCCACACTATTCCGCCCTCTTGAGCGAATTTTATAACCTCTTTGACAATCGGTGAGAAACGCGCGATCGCGCCGGTTCGCAGGTAATCACCATAGGAAAAACCGCCCGGCAGGATGATTACATCGGAACCGTGCAGGCTGTCATCCTGGTGCCATAAAAACTCAACTTCTTCATCGAGCACATAACGCACTGCCGCGTAGGAATCGTAGTCGCAGTTGGAACCGGGAAATGTGACTACGCCAAACTTCATTCGCTCACCTCGATCAGATACTTTTCGATGACCGGATTGGCCAGAAGCTTACGGCAGGCCTCATCGATTTCCTCGCGCACACGGCTTTTATCTGTCGCATCGACATCGATCTTAAAAATCTTCCCGGTCGAAACCGATTTGAAGCTGTCATAACCGAGATTCTGTAACGCGTTGAATACGGTTTTGCCCTCAGGATCGAGGACACCTTCTTTAAAAGTCACGGTAATTGTGGCAGTCATCGAGTTCTCCATTTCAATCCTGTCTCTCATTCAAGCGGAGCTTTTCCGCGTTCGATGCGTCCGACCAGGTTTATGCTCAGGCCGTAAATTATATACGCGCCCATCAGGGCCAAAATCGCAACCGACGGATATATAATTATAGGAATTGAGAGCAGAATGAAAAGCAAAAACTTTAAAGCCCTCGGGCGAATACGGCCGATCAGCGGAAAGCGTTCATATTCAAGGCTGGAAACCATCAGGATTGACAATGCGACGAATACCGTCAGGGCAGGCCATGCGAGCGGGAGACCGAAATTGAACCTTCCGCAGAAAAGCATATAAGCCGCCAGAGTCATCCCGGCCGAGGTTATCGGGAGGCCCGTAAAACGGCTGATTCGAACCGGATCGAACATCAAATTATGGCGGGTCAGGCGAAAAGCTCCAGCAACCAGGTAAACTCCTCCGATCAGCCAGGCCCAGAAATCAAAAGCTTCCGCCAGTGATCCGAATAACATCACCACCGGCGCCACCCCGAAAGTAACGAAATCGGCGAAGGAATCGAACTCGCGTCCGAAATGAGTGTGAGCCCCGACCGCGCGAGCGACAGTACCATCCAGACCATCCAGAACCGACCCCAGCAAAATCAACCAGGCGGACTCGACCAGACGACCGTTTAAAGCCGAAGTAATCGCCATCAGGCCACAGACTATATTGCCGACTGTAAAGGCCGAAGGCAGTAAAGCTCTAAGATTCATTTGCTGAAAACTCCCCGATTACCGTTTCCCCGCCGGTCACCCGGGCACCTTTGGATACCGATATGCTTACATTTTCGGGCAGATACAAATCAACCCGTGACCCGAAACGGATCATCCCGAAGCGTTCACCCCGTTGTACAGTCTGACCGTCCTTGAGGTTGCAGACTATCCTGCGCGCGATCATCCCGGCCCGCTGGCAAAAACCGATTTTACCGTAACTGTTTTCGATTTCAATAATCGTATGCTCGTTTTCCTCGGCCGCCTTCTCTGTGAAAGCCGCCCTGAATCTACCACTACGGTGATCCACCCGGTTAATTTTACCATCGACAGGTACTCGGTTGATATGTACATCCAGCATCGACAAGAATATCGACACACGTTTTTTAAACCCCCTGAAATAATCCGGGATATTCTCATCGACGGCGATCACCCGGCCATC
>WJMC01000054.1 GCA_014728145.1 Candidatus Zixiibacteriota bacterium
CATCACACCATAGGCGGTAATCGCGGTGATATCTGCTACTTTCTCAAGGTCGTATTCGATTCCGACCTGATCAGCGGCCTGCTTGACATTTTCAGCCAGCTGGTCGCATTTGGGGCATCCAGGCCCCAGAACTTCGATTTTCATTATAAATTCTCCTGTGTGATTATATTTCCATATATCATCCCGGATATTGTTGCCATGACTACCACCAAAACCACGAACACGATCGTCTTTTTTGTGCCGATTACCGAGCGGATCACCAGCATATTGGGTAGCGACAGAGCCGGTCCTGCCAGAAGCAGTGCCAGTGCCGGTCCCTGCCCCATCCCGCTTCCCAGAAGCCCCTGCAGAATCGGTATCTCGGTCAGGGTGGCAAAATACATGAAAGCTCCCACTACGGATGCGAACAGGTTGGCCCAGAGCGAATTTCCACCCACTGATTCTGATATCCATTCAGGTGGAATCAGTCCCTCATGCCCCGGTCGTCCCAGAAGAAGTCCGGCGACCAGTACACCGACGAACAACAGTGGCAATATCTGTTTGGCAAAGCTCCAGGTTTCAGAAAACCACCTTCCTGACTCATCATCACGACCAATAAGAATGACCGACAGTCCGGCTACCGCGGTTGAAAATGGAATCAGGGGGATTTCCGGAAAAACCAGCGCCAGAATCAGGGTGATAATTGCAGTGAGAGAAATCTTTACCCAAGAGAGCTTGAACCAGAATAACAGGATAAGTCCCAATCCGGTTGCTGAAAGCGAGGTGATCAGCCATTTATGATTGTAGACGGCCAGCCAGAATCCAGAAGAGTTTTCCGGTTGACCCCAGTTGGCGAATACCAGTATCGCGATCATAGCCGCGAAATACATGGCGGTCTTGCCGAGCGGACGGGATTCCTCTTCATCCGGCAGAGCCATCTTAACCCGATTTTTTTCCTGCTCATCTCTTAGAAAAATGAGATTCATCAGAAGTCCGATAACGATCCCGAATAATATCGCCCCCACAGCCCGGGCGATTCCGATTTCGATTCCGAGCACACGGGCGGTCAGAATCATCGCCAGTACATTGATCGCCGGGCCGGAATACAAGAAGGCAGTGGCAGGTCCCAAACCTGCTCCCATCCGATAAATCCCCGCAAAAAGCGGTAAAACAGTACAGGAACAGACTGCCAGCACACTTCCGGAGACAGAAGCTACACCATAGGAAACGATTTTACTGGCTTTAGCTCCGAGGTATTTCATGACCGAGGCCCGACTGACGAAGACCGCGATCGCACCCGCGATAAAAAATGCCGGGATCAGGCATAGGATGACATGCTCACGGGCATACCATTTGGCCAAAGCCAATGCTTCGACCACTCCATTTTGCATTCTCGTCGATTCTACCGGTAAAAAGAAGAAAAGCAAAAATACGGCGATGATAAGAAGAAACGATTTCCATTCAGATCTCAGGTTCATCCACTCTCTCCGAAATCCAGTTGCGTTATGCTACCTGTTCAACACCCTGAGTTGAGTGTTGGCATTCGAGTCCAAAACCGATTCCGCACAGCTGAAGAAATTCAAAACGCAGGGCATCCGAAGGCTGTACCAGACTTGTGTACCCCGTTTCTCAGAAGCGATTATCCCGGCTTTTTTCAGAATTGCCAGATGACGGGAGACAGTCGAGATATCCGATCCGACCAGTTCGGTCAGATTGCAGACACACATCTCCTCTGAATCCAGCTGAGCGACAATAAACAGGCGGGTTGAATGCGCCAGGGCCTTGATGATATCAGCCCGGGCCTCGAACAGTTCTCGTGTTTTCTTATCCATATCCCCTATCTCCTTCTATGTTTGTTATTTGGCAAAATATGCAAATAAGCGGGCCTGTCAAGTATATTTTAGATCAGCGATAGAATTAATCTAAACTCAGTTTGAGAAGACTTTTTTGAAGCAGTCGATCGCTGTTTCGATATCGTCGGAGTTTACATCCAGGTGAGCGACACAGCGGATCAGGGTATTTCCGAACTGCACTGCCAGTACTCCCTGCTGTTGCAATTCTGCCAGCACGTCGGTAACGCTTTTTCCTGAGGGAGCGATATCCATGATTACGATATTCGTCTGGACTGTCTCCATGTCGATATCGATGCCATTGATTTGGGACAGTTCTTCAGCCAGTCTGCGGGCGTTTTTATGGTCTTCAGCCATCCGCTCGAGGTTATTGTCGAGAGCGTAGATCGCCGCCGCCGCGATTACACCGACCTGACGCATACCACCACCGAACATTTTGCGGAAGCGTCTCGCTTTAGCGATAAATTCTGCCGAACCGGCCACTGCCGATCCGATCGGCGCACCCAATCCCTTGGAGAAACAAACCGAAACTGAATCGAAATACCCGGCGTATTTTTCGAAAGCGATCCCGGTGGCAATATGGGCGTTCCAGAGCCGTGCGCCGTCGAGATGCATGCAGATATCATGTTCATCAGCCAGTTTTCGTAGTTTCTCGATTTCGTCCAGGGGAAAGACAGTTCCGCCGGCATGGTTATGGGTGTTCTCAATCTCGATTACCCGGGTCGGGGGAGTGTGCAGTGTTTTCTTTTTGATGTAAGGTTCGATTTGCTCACGCGTGAAGGTGCCGTGATGGCCGCGGAATGTGTGCGCCACCAGCCCACCGACGGCAAAGACCGCTCCGGCTTCGTAGTTGAGCACATGACAGCCTTCTTCGCAGATAATTTCCTCGCCGTGAATCGTATGGGTCTTGATTGAAACCAGGTTACCCATGGAGCCGGAGGGGACATACAAGGCGGCTTCCTTGCCCAGCAGACCGGCGACTTTTCTCTCAAGCGCTTTAACAGTGGGATCATCGCCGAAAACGTCGTCACCGACTTCAGCAGATGCCATCGCCTCACGCATTTTATCGGATGGACGGGTGACTGTATCGGAACGTAAATCGATATATTTCACAGGGTGCTCCTTTCAAAGAATAATTTAAAGGATAGAGACAGCTCGCTCAGGTGTCAAGCTAAATAAAGGCCAGGAAAGCCTGCATATACAGGCCGGAAACGATCGGGACGGTCATGTTGTCGTCGGAGCGGGTCGTAAATGCTTCGACCAAGGTTGCTACCAGCGCTCCGCTGAGCCCGACTATATAGGGAATCGCATCGCCGTAGATCAGGTGAAATCCGTAAGCGGCCAATGCGGCGGATATAAAGAAGGCAAGAGAGCCTTCTATTGACTTGTTGCCGTACTTGTGAAACCCCCAGCGTCGTCCGATAAGCGCGGCGGAAGCATCACCCAAAACGATAAAAGCAATCGCGCTGATTGCGACCGCTTTGTCGAACATCAAAATCACCAGGAAATCTGTTGTAAGAATATAGCTGGCTCCGGAAAAACCGATCTTTTCAGTCGGCCTGAGCATGAAACCGAGGTACTTGGCCAGAAACCTGTTCCAGAGGTCATGGCCTGTAAACCTGATCAGGTCAAAAGCGATCGACAGAACACAGGCGGGTAACAGAATAAGAAGCGTAGTCGAGCGGGAAGTAAAGAAATATAAAATCGGAATGACCAGGCTGAAGACATGCACAAGTTTGCGGGCCGCTTCCTGAAAATATGAGATCTCTTTTCCGTCATTTCGCGCTTCAAACTCAGACAGCATATGCCTCAATTTTTATAAGCTTAAAATCCCCGCATCATCTTCTGTATATCCGGGCGGGGTAACCAGTCTACCGTGAACGGGAAATCCCTGAACAGTTCATAGTCGATTTTGATATCGAGATCGGCTAAAACATACGCTTCCCACTCATCTACAAAAGCCTGTCTTCTCTGGGCAAGCATCTGTTTGCGTACTTCGACCCTTACCGCTTTGAAGTCTTTTATGCCGGTCTTGTTCTGGATTTTAACGACATGCCATCCCCAGTCGGATTTTATCGGCGGCGTGACACTGCCGATTTCGTACTTATAGATTTTTTTGAAGAAGTCGGCTGAGATTTCGGCTGGGGTGATCCATCCCAGATTGATAGTCATACGCTTGATATCCTCGGTTTCCCCCTGCGCGTAATCCATGGCCGCCCACTGGAAATTCTCACCGCTGTCGACCCGGGTCTTGAATTGTTCCGCCACCGCCCGGTCTTCGACCACCAGTTGCTGAATGGCGAGCATGCTGTCCTCGGTGTATTGATGCTTGTGAGCTTCATAATAGGCACGCATCTCATCTTCAGTCGGCTCGATATTGCCTGGAGCGCGGTCGGCTTTTAACCGTTTGAGCTTTTCGCGGAAGAGAAACTCCTCATGCGCTTTTACATATTCCGGAGATTCCGTATTGCCACGTTTTTTAGATTCGTAGGAAAGCATCCACAGGTCGGCCATTCGTGACAGCAGTTCATGCTTGATACGCATGGTCAGAGAGTCTCTCTGGAGTCGGTTTTCTTCGCGCTCGGCATATTCGCGAAAGACGAACATATCGACCGTGTCAGCGCTATCGATAATGATAGCCCAGTCGTCATCGGAAAGTTCGTGATCAGTACCATCTGAAAATGCCGGATTAAAGCTGATATCTATTTTTTGGTGCAGGCTGTCGAAAAACTCGGCCGCCAGCCCACGGCTTTTGTTTTGTTCGATCACTTCACGGATATGGGCCTCGAGCGAGGAGTCGAGATCGTAATAGTACTCCGGCACCCGCTCATGGACTTTGACCATATGGTAGCCATAGGTGGTTTCGACAGGACCGTGGAAGGTGTCTATCGGTTCCTTGAAGACGACTGAATCGAAATAGTAGGCGGCATCGCCTTCCTTGATCTTAAAATCGAGCATACCGCCGTTTTGGGCCGAAACTGAATCATCGGAATAGTCCCGGGCGACCTCTTCAAAAGGTCTGCCTGATTCGAGTTCGGCCACGATTATATCCATCTTCGCCCGCGCTATCGAATCACGGACTTCTTTTGTGAGCGCGATTCCCAGGTCGAGCTTGCTGGTCAGGTAACTTTTTTCGGTCGTGGCAAGTATATGAGCGACGCTGGCAGTGGCGGGAACTTTAAAGCTTTCTTTGTTGGCTTCATAAAATTGTTCAATTTCCTCATCGCTGATTTCGATTCGCGATTTTATCTCGTTCTCGAAAAGGATAAATCGCAAGGTTGCATTGAGATGATCATCCATTTGCACCTGTAATTCACGATCGATCTCGATAGGGTAGTCGGGGGCCCTGAAACGGGCGGCATGATCCAAAATCAGCCGTTTCAGGGTTTCGGCCTTAAACGCCAGGGTATCTGTAAAATCCTTGCGATGAAAACCATCATCGTTTAGTCCCTGGTTGAATTCATTGAGCGTGATCGTGTCCGTGCCCACCAGCGCAACAGGCGCAAGGCTGTCGGTGATATCGCCATCGCTGTTGAAATTATCAAAAGGTAACGGTTTTTCTTTGCAGGCAGTGAGAGATAATAAGATTAAAACAGGCAGAAGCAGAATCAGTTTTTTCATGGTGATAAGTTCCTCCGCTTATTTCCAGAAAAACAGGGCTGAAACCCTGAAAGAATCGTCCAGGTCATTATCGCTAAGATAGGCAAAATCGACTTGAAATGGAAACAGTTTCAGGCCACCTCCCAAAGTCAGCTTGTCGGTATCGTAACCTGCCCGGGCAAACAACTTATCCAGAAAACCGAGTTCCGCGCCGAAGTGAGTGTCCAGGGAAACAGAACCACTCCAGTACTGGGCGTTGTCGCGCAGGTTTTCGAAATGGAAGTCGCCGTCGGCTGTCAATGTCAGACTGAAATCGTCGAATTCCTGACGAATACTCAAACCGGCGATCACCGTCGGGTAGATCGATTCCTTTGTACCGGTGTCGTAGGCCAAAAGGGTGGTAGTGAAGTCCCGGATCAACAGAGAAGCTCTTAAACTGTTTGCGATCTTATACCTCAGGCCCAGATCCGCCCCGAGGCCATAGGCAGAAGAAGTCGGTATATCTCGATAAATGAATTTGGCGTTCAGCCCGATCGACAGGCGGTGGTTGTATTTGAAGGCATACGAAGCGATCAGCTGGTAGTCGGCATGGCTCTCCTCGCGCAGAACAGTGGGGATCTCCCCCTGCCATTCGGCGATTTTGATTCCACCTCCACCCAGACGGGTGAGACTGAATGCCAGGGTACGGTTTTTGGCTGTGTCGAGCGGGAACGCTCCCGCCAGGTAGTCATGGTTTAGAAGCGAGCCAAAAGTCTCAGCGTGCATAAACGCGACCTGGCGTAGTTTGACTCCGCTCAGCCCGGCCGGATTCCAGAAGCCCGAAGTGACATCGGAAACCTCCGCTGAAAAAGCACCACCCATAGCGAGAGCCTGAGCTCCGACCCCGAGGTAAAACGGCTCACCAGCATACTTGGCGGCGGGAAGATCGGCTACCGTGACAAGTAAGGCCAGGACCATCAGTATGGTCGTTACAGGTCCCGCTGGATATTGTTTCAACTGCATATCTCCGCGTTTAGAGCGATTAAACTGCCACTACATAAGAATACGACTCAACCAGCCTTCTCTTGATTATAAAAACAGATTGCTGATATGTTTGATTTTTTCTCCGGAAATCACACCGCTGAACTGCGCGACGATATTCATCTCACGGTCGATCAGGTAGGCGCTGGGCATTACACCGACACCATAGGCCGCGATCGCGTCCCGGTTCTGCGGATACAAAATCGGGAAGGGCAGTCGGTTAATATCAGCGAATTCTTCGAGGACTTCGGTGGAGATGATGTCGGCGTTTAGCGCCAGTATGATCAGACCGCTGTCACGCATATCTCTCTGCACGCCAGCCAGCGTGTCCAAAAGCTCACGGCTCGGGATCGAATTCGTCGACCAAAAGACTAATAGTTTCAAGTATTCATCATATTCGCTCAATTTCAGGGAGGTTCTGTTGAGGTCGAAAAAGTTGATGTCAGGCGCCTGGCCGAGTATGAAAGTTTCGTAATATTTCTGCACCGAGTCGCGCGTCAGGAGCATTCCGGTAGTGTCGATGTTTTCCGAAATCTCCGCCTCAATGCTGTCTTTTGCTTCGGTGCCGGTCTTGTCTTCACCGTTTTGATTGGAACCGCAGGCCAGTACGACCAGGATCATAAATACGGATAGTATTACAAACAGTTTACTCATACTGAAATCCCCGTTTTATAATTTGCCAGATTTTATCAACTATATCGAACGAATGTAATACTAAACTTTCCCGATGGCAAGTGATAGATGAGGCCGGTGTATTCAAAAAAAACAGGCAGTTATGGCTAACTGCCCTTTTAATCGATCTCGATTAGAAATTTAACCCTGTTCTTCTTTTTTCTTTCGATCCACATAAGCCTTGAATTGCTCTTTTTCATAGGCCGAATCTTTGATATAGCGCAGAAGCCAGTAAAAATCCTCAGTCGGCCAGTAGCCCGGTGCAGGTGCTATCTTGGAAGCGTCCGGCTTCAGAAACCAGGTCGATGGATAACCGCGCACACCGTAATCTCTGACCAGGTTTTTCTGGCGATCACCGTCGACTTGAACCGCGACGAAATCTTCGTTTAGCATGCTGATGATTCTTTCATCGGTCAACGTTGTTTTGTGCATTTTTTTGCAGTAACCGCACCAGGTGGTTTCGAAAAAGACGGCCACGTGAACGCTGTCTTTGGAGGCTTTCCTGATCCCTTCCTCATAGGAGTAAAACTTGATCGCTGGTTTGCCGTCTTTGCTATCACCAGCATTCAAAGACAGGATAAATCCAGTGACAATAACGAAAGTGAGAACAATCAGGCCGAGTTTTTTAAGAGTCATAGAAATTCTCTCCTGGTGTGTATATTTGAAGTTTTTTTTAATCTATATAAATTCCCTAAAAAATCAATCCCTTTTCTTCAACAGAAAAGGTCTCGATAGGTTCCAGAACTCATCCGGCTGTCAGTATCAGATTGTTGTTACCGAGCATATCGAGAAGTTCGTCCATCAACTCGCCGTTAGGGTTAACCTGTTCCGGTGCAACGACATCAACTATCTCTTCCGGGGTTCTGACTCGAAAAACCACACGAGTCTTGCCGGGAAAGCGTGTAAGTAAATTCTTGACCGTGTCGATCAATTCCGGCTTATGGGCCGAAACTGTCAAAGTCAATGTCAGGCTGACGTTTTCATTGGCCAGAGATTCCAGGGATTTTACGTCGGTTACCATCAGTTTGGCTTTTTCTTCCTCGCGTTTGGAAACCCGGCCTGTAAAAAACAGCATATTGCTCTGGATCAGCAGTTTTTTATGTTTTTCGAATGGGTCGGAGAATACGATCGCCTCCAGGCTTCCGGTGAAATCCTCGATTGAGACGAAGGCCATCTGCCGTCCCTTCTTGTCGATATTGATTTTGAGCCGGGTAATTATACCACCCAGTGCGGCCTGGGCGTTGTCGGGGAGTTCGTCAATACTCTCTGAATTGCAGGTGCCGAAAAGCGCCAGCTGGGGGCGGTACTTGTCCATCGGGTGCCCGGAAATATAGAAACCGAGTGATTCCTTTTCATGGGCCAGAAGTTGCGAGCGTGTCCAGCTCACATCCTCGGCCAGACGAGGTTCGGGATTTATCATAAGGCTTTCCGATTCGCCAAAGAGCGAGGTCTGCCCGCGGTTGCGGTCAATCTGCCGTGACTGCCCGTAGGCGATCGCATTTTCTACTGTACCATGTAAAGTCGCCCGATCCGGGCCCAGTGAATCCAGAGCCCCTGCCATCACCATGGCCTCGATCATGCGTTTGTTGACGGCCGAGATATCGACTCGGGCTGTGAAATCGAAGATGCTTTTGAAGGGACCGTTTTCGGATCGTTCGGTGATGATTTTCTCGACCGCCGATTTACCGACATTTTTGATTGCCGCCAACCCGAACCGGATCGATTCTTCTTCAACAGAAAAATCGGACATACTGCGGTTAAGATCGGGCGGGAGCAGATCGATTCCCATCCGGCGACATTCTTCTTTTAAGATGATAATCCGGTCGGTCGAACCCATCTCCGAAGTCATCAGGGCAGCCATGAATTCCTTGGGGTAATGGGCTTTCAAATAAGCCGTCTGGTAAGCCAGGTAGGCGTAACCGACAGAATGGGATTTATTGAAGCCGTAGCGTGCGAATTTCTCGATCTGATGAAATATCTCTTCGGCGAGCTTTTTTTCGATATCGTTTTCGATACAGCCGTTGATGAAATCCTTTTTCATCTGTGCCATCAGGTCGGCGATCTTTTTACCCATCGCCTTGCGCAGAATATCCGCTTTGCCGAGGCTGAAGCCGGCCAGTTCTGAAGCCAGTTGCAGGACCTGTTCCTGAAAGACTATGACCCCGAAGGTGGTTTTCAGGATTGGTTCCATATCCGGGTGCAGATACTCGATCTTTTCCCGGCCGTGTTTGCGGTCGATATAGACATCGATCATACCGGAATCGAGCGGGCCGGGACGATAAAGAGCGTTCATGGCGGCCAGGTCATCCAATGATTCGGGGTGCAGTTTTTTCATGTATTCACGCATCCCGGAAGATTCAAACTGGAAGATGCCGATCGTCTCGCCCCGTCCGAACAACTCATAGACTTTGGGGTCTTCGAGAGTGATATTATCCAGGTCGAGTTCAACGCCGTGATTTTTGCTGATCATTGTTACCGCGTCGTCGATCACCGTTAGTGTTCGCAGGCCCAGAAAATCCATCTTCAGGAGTCCGATTTCCTCGGAGCATTTCATATCGAACTGTGTGGTTACTTCGCCGGTGTTACTCTTAAAAAGCGGGACTTTTTCGATCAGAGGCTCAGGCGAAATCACCACCCCGGCAGCGTGTGTTGAAGCATGACGGGCCAGTCCTTCCAGTGTCCGGGAGTATTCCAGAAGCTTAGCGATGCGCTCATCGGTCTCGGCCAGCCGGGCCAGGTCGGGTTCCTCAGCAAGCGCGCCGTCTATCGTCTGCCCGATCTTAAACGGTATCATCTTGGCGATTTTGTCGACTTCGGTATACGGTATTCCCATAACCCGGCCAACATCGCGCACCACTCCGCGTGCCGCCAATGTGCCGAAAGTTATGATCTGGGCCACATTTTCCTGGCCATATTTTCCCGTAACGTAATCGATCACCCGGTCACGACCGCGATCAGAAAAGTCGATATCGATATCGGGCATACTTACCCGCTCAGGATTCAGAAATCTCTCGAACAACAGATCATACCTGAGGGGATCGATAGTGGTGATACCCAGGCTGTAAGAAACCAGGCTTCCCGCGGCTGAACCCCGTCCGGGACCGACCGGGATATTTTGCGAACGGGCGTAGTCGATAAAATCCTTAACAATCAGGAAGTAACCGGCGTAGCCCATCTGCCTGATCACGTCCAGCTCGTAATCGAGGCGGGAATAGACTCGTTCGCCGGCCTCCGGATAAAGTTTTGTGACACCCTTCCGGCAGAGATGGCCAACGTAAACATCAAGGTCATTGAATTCGGGAGGCATTTCGAAGTGAGGCAGTATGAGCTTGCCCATCTCGATTTCGACATTGCACTGCTCGGCGATTTTGAGAGTGTTTTCGATAGCTTCGGGAGCATCGGCAAAAAGCTCTTTCATCTCTTCCGATGATTTGACATAGATCTGGTCGGTGGTGTAGCGGAACCTGTCAGCATCCTGCAATGTCTTGCCGGTCTGGATACACATCAGGGCGTCATGGGCGGCGCTGTCGGCCTGATGAAGGTAATGGCAGTCATTGGTGGCGACCAGGTTGAGACCGAGTTTTTTTGCCATTTTGATCAGTTCGAGCTTGTCTTTTTTCTCCTCCTCGATCCCGTGATCCTGGATTTCGAGATAGAAATTCTCCTTGCCGAACATATCCGCGAATCGTTTGGCCAGTTTCTCTGCCTCTTTATAATCGTTGTTGCGGATTTTATACGAGATTTCACCCTGCAGACAGGCTGAAGTGGCAATCAATCCATCTGCATACTGAGCCAGAAGCTCTTTATCTACGCGAGGTCTGTGATAGAATCCCTCCAGGTAACCTGTCGAGACCAGCCTGATCAGGTTCTTGTAACCGGTGTTGTTTTTTGCCAGAAGCAAAAGATGGTAACCGCCGTCGGGCTCGCCGGGAATCGATTCCTTTTTAGTCAATTCCCGCGGAGCGACATAGATTTCACATCCGATGATAGGTTTGATTTTGGCCTTGTGAGCTTTTTTGTAAAACTCAACGGCACCGAACATATTTCCGTGGTCGGTCATCGCCAGTGCGCCGAAGTTTAGCTCCTGCGCGCGGGCTATGAATTTATCGATATGACAGGCACCGTCCAGAAGAGAATACTGGGTATGGTTGTGAAGATGTACGAAATCCGCGTTACTCACCCCGAGATGTGTCCTTTTTTTTCTGATCTTCCACTAATCTGTGCACTTCCTCGTATATGATCTCATATTCTTTATTGTTGGGATCGAGTTTCATGGCCTGTTTGTATTTATCAAGCGCTTGTTCGTATTCGAGCATCCCGATCAGGGCGTCGCCCCAGCCGATATAGCCGGGAGCGTAATCCGGTTTGAGCATGAGCCCCTGTTCGAATGCGTGCGCGGCTTTTTCTGCTTCACCCAGGTGGATGTACGAGAATGCCAGGTTGAACCAGGCTTCAAAAAAGGTGCTGTCGATTTCGACCGCCTGGCTGAATTTTTCGGCCGCTCGACGATAGAGCGATTTAGTGAATGCCTGATTTCCCTCGCGCAGGAGTTGCCGTGCGCTGGCTTCGCTTTCGACGACTGAAAAGGAAAGCATGTTTTTACGCGTGAACGGATTGTCCGGTGCGAGGCCGACTGCCAGGTCGAGATAATGCCTGGCTGAATCGAGGCGACCGCCGAGCAAAAACAGGCTGACCTTGGAATTGATTACAAATGGAGACAACGAATCGACTGCATAGGCGCTGTCGATAAATTCACTTCCGGTTGCGCCATCCTGAAGAAACAGCAGAGTAGCGCCATAGTTAGCCAGGATTTCGGGATTGTCCGGGTAGTACTTGAGTCCCTCCCAGAGGATTTCTTCGGATTCATGGAGTTTATCCTGGCTTCTCAGGACCTGGCCCATCCAGCGAAAAACCCCCGCGTGCGGTGGATCGGATAGCTTTTCCGCGGTCTCGAGGTATTCCATAGCGGTCATATAATTCTCAAGGTGCCAGTGTATTTCGGCCAGGCGGATATACCCGATCGGACTGTGCGGGTCGATTGCACGGAGTTGTTCGAAAGCCTGCCGTGCGCCCGGGAAGTTGCCTATCTTGATATAGACTTCGCCCAACAGCAGAAGCGTGTGGCGATGCTCTGAATCGATCGAATAAGCCTTTTTCAGTGTATCGATCGCTTCGGCATATTTGCGCTGGTAGTTGAGCTCGCGCGCGCTCTGGAAAAGGCGGTCGACCTGTGGATCCGCGCTCATTCCCTGAGTTGACCAGAGAATGATTACCATGAAAATACAAACGATAAATTTTCTCATATGATGTTACCTGTAAAACCTGTGAATTTTCTTCGGGCGTTTACCCAGGACCAGAAACAGTATCGCGCCGAAAGCGAAGCCCCCGATATGGGCGAACCAGGCCACTCCTCCACCACTCTGCGATACTGCCAGCGAATTGGTTCCGCTGATCAGTTGTAAGATAAACCAGAAGCCGAGTACGAATACAGCTGGCAGACGGATAATCCGGATAAAGTAGAACAAAAATATCAGCGTGTAAACCTTGGCATAGGGAAAACGTACCAGGTAAGCTCCCAGGACGCCGGCGATTGCCCCCGAAGCGCCTACCAGGGGCACCTCTCCGGAGGGTTCGATGAAGACGAAAGTCAATGTTGCGGCGATCCCGGAAATTATATAGAAGAACGCGAACCAGACATGGCCCAGGGTGTCCTCGATATTGTCGCCGAAAATCCAGAGATAGAGCATATTCCCACCCAGGTGCATGAATCCGCCGTGCATGAACATGCTGGTGAACAAATTGAGGTAGGGTGAAGTCGACAGATACGACATCTCCGGAGCCATCAGGTCACGTCCCGACATAAGCTCGGCCGGAATCAAGCCGTATTTGACCGTAAACTCGGTGAAGCCCCGTTGCCCCAGAGAGAATTCATAGATGAAAACTATCACATTGATCGCGATCAGCGCGATAGTTACATACGGCGTAGTTCCGCGCGGATTGTCGTCTTTAAATGGAATCATAGCCTAATTACCCACCGAAAATCAATATACTGATCTGCTTCAGGAAATAAAGCATTAATTTCCTGACGGCTGATATCGAAAAAGCGACTTTCTTACCGCCAGATTGCCGAGGTTATCCCGGGCTGAAATCACAAGCTCATGTTTGCCCGGAGTGAGTGCCCGATCGAGATGAACATAGGCGATATCGTTATCCACATCGAGTTCGCAGACTTGCCAGCGTCCATCCAGAGTTACAGTTACCAGTGTATCGGAGCCGATTCCCGCCAGTTCATCTTTTATCCTGAACCTGATTTTCGGCCTGGAATAGCTTGTATAACTTCCGTTTTTGGGACGAATTGAATAAATTCGCGGCGGTTCAGTGTCTGTCAAGAGCTGGAAACTTCCAAACGACCTGAAATCAGCCATCATGTAACCATCAGGATCTAAATCGTTTGTAGCAAAACCGGGATTGCCTTTGCGATCAATCGTAAACAAGCCAGTTTTTTCCGCTGACATGGTATTCGGTAGTTTGATCCCGAGGCTGATATTTTCAATAAACAGGCGATCGTCGGGCTGAATAATCAGTGACGGGCCGGAGCTGCTTCCCGTAAAGTGCCCGACCGAGAAAAACAGGTCGGAAGGTATCGATTTCGGAATCCTGATCCGAAAACCCTCACGAATATATTCGGCATCGCTGTTGCCCCGGTGATAAATATAGGATTCGGAGGCCGCTTTACGAATTACAAGGTCATTTAAGAGGTTCGGAACAGGATGGAATCCCTCCAGAAACGATCCAATCGGGCGATCGAGCCTGAGCGCAAATTTCAACCTGTCATCGCCTGATAAAAGCGGTTGAACAAACGATATCCCTATGTCATTTTGAATAATGAAATCATAAAACCCGGCCGGGTCGCAGACTATTTCCGGATGAGATGAGTAAAACTGCACCGATTCGATCCAGTCGATTTGATTCAGATGCTTGGAATCGATATAATTGGAATGGAATTCAGGGTAATAGCCCAGGAGCTCGCGGTGAAATATGCCATTTTTATCTGCAAAATCAATTCGCACAAGCTGAAAACCGTCATCACCGGTTACCGGTTCCAGGGTTTCGATAACATTCTGTAATGGTAAAATCGTACCGGCATTTGTCTGCTCGGAACTGATACGGGCAAACTTGATGAAGCCGACTGAGTCGGGATCGAATTTGAGCAAATCGATCCGGTAGTCGGAGCGGGCAGGGAACAAGTAACTGCTGTGAGTGAAAAAATCGAAATTTGCCGGATTATTGCGGCCTTCAAAAACCGAACGAAGCTTTGGAACCGGCAGAATCTCGATTTTAACCTCGGCCTTGGCCCGGTTACCGTGAGAGTCGGTAGCAACTATTTTAAGGTCATGCAGGCCGGGGGACAGCGTGCTGTCAAGGGTAAGTCCACGGCAGGTGGGACAGTCGGAACCCGCACGGAATTGTCCTGATTTCAGGCCGTCGGGATAGTACAGGTTGTGATAGTAGTGCTTGTTTTTAATTCTCTGGTAATGATTGTAGTCGAGGTCGACCAGGTTCCAGGTGCTGAATGACAGGCTGTCGTAGCGTGAGTGAAACCTCAGGGTGTCATCGAGATAGAGCTTAATATCGGTTACATTGAATTTTCGGCTGTGGTTGTTTATATAATCGGCAACCTTGATTTCTATACCTACTTCACCGTACATCCGGAAGATTTTAGCATTTGTGTACACTCCTCTGTCCCGATTGTAACGAAGTCTGGCCGAATAGCCCTGATGCGCCCCCTCGACATTTCCAAAGCCCTTGAGGGGCCTGAAGGTGATCTCCTCGAAGCGGGGTTTGCGTGTATCCCTGACTGAAGAGTAGAACCGAAAGGGATGCAAGGGGTTGTTGTTCGCATCGCGGATTTCGAAATGCAGGTGAGGTGCACCTGCTCCCGATTGTCCCGATTTGCCAATCAGCTCCCCTTTTTTGAAACGGAAAAGATCTTTTTCAGGATACAGGTTGACCTTGTAGCGACCGGCCTTATGTTGTTCTGCGCGAACGTATTTTTCCACTTCAGGAGTAAATTCAGAGAGGTGGCCGTAAACAGCGATATTGCCGTTATCGAGCTTGAGGTAGACGACATTGCCATAGCCCCACCAATTGGAGCCGACCCGCCACAGGTAACCATCGTCGACAGCCACAACCTTGTAGCCGGTTTTGCCGAAAGTCCGGATATCTATCCCGGCATGGTAATGCCCGCCCCGGAAGGCGCAGAAATTCGAGGTAAGTTCTCGTGAAGCCGGAAGTGGCCAGGTATAGTCGCCGGCAACGGCTAAAACTGGAACTAAAATTGACGTTATCAGTATCAAAAACAAAGATTTCATAATATTATCCGATACTTGCATTCAGAACTTATACGCAGTAAAGCTAACATCGTTCTCAAACAAAAAGTGCTTGCTTTGAGTTCGACCAGTGATATATTAAAAACTTGACTGAAAATAAAGGAGAAAATCACTATGATGCAGGAACTGCGAAATTTCAGTAAAGCCTTTTTGATTATCGTCGCAATCGCCTTTGTGGGAACGATCTTCTTTGCCTGGGGGATGGATATCGCCGGTACTGGTACCGGGGATCAGAAGGGTTATATCGCCAAGATAAATGATCAGGAAATCGATCCGCGAATTTACACTAACCTGGTACAGAATCTGAGTGACCAGTTGAACCAGGGTGGCAGTGTTTACCTTGACTGGGCATCCAATGTCGAGATTCGTGAACGAGCCTGGGACCGGATGGTTACGGATATCCTCATGGAACAGCATATTAACGAAATGGGTCTGTCGGTTTCCAAGACCGAGATGTTTGAATATCTCTGGAACTACCCGCCCCGTTACCTGTGGCAGGATCCCAATTTACAGACCGACGGGCAGTTCGATATGCAGAAATATCGTCAGCTTCTGGCCGATCCGAATTTTGCCCAGTACCTGGGAATGGTTGAGCAACAGGAAAGACCCCAGATCAAGCGGCTGCAGTGGGCTGAACTTGTGCGGGCGGCGATCCGGATTACTCCGGAAGAGCTGATGGATGAGTTCCGGCGTCAGTTTGAACAGATCAAAGTAGAGTATATTTACATTCCGACTCAAAAGGTCACAGAACCTGAAATCACGCTGGATACGGCTGAAGTGAAAGCGTATTACGAGGAAAACAAGGAAGATTTCAAGCGTGACCCGGTCGCTAACCTGGAATACGTCGCTTTTAATGTTCAGCCGACTTCAAGTGATACCAATGACCTGTCAGATATCAATATCTGGATCCAGCAGGCTTCCGAGTCCGAGCAGGATATTTTCCCGATTATGGCGGCGGTTATTTCCGATGACAGTCGCGCAACGCAGACTTATGGTGATATCGGTTGGATTCAGCGCGGTCGTTACAGTCCTGAAATCGACAGCGTGGCATTCAGCCTCGATTCGGGTGAAGTCGCCCAGGAACCGATTCTAACCCCGGCCGGGTGGCATATTCTTAAAAGTGCGGGCAAACGAGTCAATGACGACGGTGTGGAGGAAGTCCATATATACCAGATAATCAAAAAAATCAGGCCTTCCGGAGCTACTTTCTCGACCCATTTCACCCGTGCTCAGCAGTTCCGCACGGATGTGAAAGAACTCGGTTTTGAAAAGGCCGTCGAAAAGTACGCATTGACAATAGAGGAGAGCGGACCGTTTCAAAAAGCCACCGGATCGGCCGGCCGACTGGGGCAATCCGAGACTGCCAGCAAATTTGCTTTTAATCACAAGGTGGGCGCTGTCTCGGATGTCTTCATGGTAGCCAACCAGGACCAGAATATCTATCGTTTCGTGGTAGCCCGGGTAAAGGAACGTCAGCCTGAACAGGTGATTTCATTTGAAGAGGCCTACCGAACCTGCGAGCGTGAACTTCGCCGTAAGAAACTTTTGCAAAGAGCGGAAGAGCTGGCTATGAAAATATATGATGAAGCTCAGGGTATGGTGGACCTGCGTAGCTTAGCCGACAAATACGAAGTCGAGTTTTACGAGACCGATTTCTTCACCAGGACAGATTATAACGCTACTAAGCTGGCATCCGATCCGGCTTTTGTCGGCGCCGCCTTCGGCCTCTCGATGGATGAAAGCATCTCCCAGCCGGTCTATACAAGCCGTGGAGTAGCAGTGATTACCCAGACCGGAAGGGTTTTCAACCCGGATCAATTTGAAACTCAGCGCGACAATATTTACAACACTCTCTGGGCCCAGAAGGTGCGCCTGACCACAGATCAGTGGGCGGCCGAGATTCGGGAAGATGCCAAGATCGAGGATTATCGTGATGTGCGCCAGAAATGGCTGTTCTGATCTGTTTGGAAGTGATTGAATATATTAAAGACGGCCGCTTTTAGCGGCCGTCTTTTTTTCTATTGCACGAGTTCGGCGTCGTGTTCGTGGTTGTTGATCTCGGCCTTGGTCTTGTAAAACTCTGTGATATCCAGGTTCTCATCGAGCGAGAATACACTGTAGTTTTCCTGGAAGCGAGACTCATCGACTTCGAGATCGATCTTGAAGCGGTATTTGCGGCAGATATCCTTGAGCTTACGGTTGTTCTCTTTGTTAAAGATTTCCGCGACACTGGGATTGACCCTGAGTTTGAATTTGCGGTAATGCGAACCTGCGCGCGCGCGCGCAAACCAGCGCTCGATTCTCATCACGATAGTCTCCGGCGAGTAAATTCTCCCGAGACCCATACAGGAAGGACATGGCACGCTGAATGTCTGCAGAAGAGAGGGTCTGCTCCTCTGCCTTGTCATTTCGATCAAGCCGAAATCCGAGACCGGCGAGATCGCCATCTTGGAACGGTCCCCGGCCAGGTTGCGCTTGAATTCCTCGAACAGCTTGCGACGGTTATCACGGCTGTACATATCGATGAAATCGATCACGATCAGGCCACCGATATCTCGCAGACGAATCTGCCGTGCGATTTCACGGGCAGCCTCGAGGTTGACCTGCAGGATCGTATTCTCCTGGTTCTTAGTGCCGATAAAACGGCCTGTATTGACGTCGATCGTGACCATAGCCTCGGTCTGGTCGATGATGATGTAAGATCCCTTTTTGATCCAGACCTTGCGATCCAGCATCTTGTCAATTTCCTGCTCGATATTGTAGATGTCGAAAATCGGGATGTCCCCCTTGTAGAGCTCGATTCTGGTTTTCAGGTGAGGGGCAACTCCCTTGACATAGGAGAGGATCTTCTTATAGGCGTCCTTCGAATCGACCACCAGTTTGTTGGTATCACCGGAGAAAATATCGCGGATGATGCTGGAGGTTATTCCGACCTCGCGGTGTAAAAGCTCCGGCGGTTTGGATTTTTCATATTTGCGCGTGATCCGGTTCCAGATCTTGAGAAGCCTTTTCAGGTCCTTTTTGAGGATCTTTTCCGGCTGGTTTTCGGCCTCTGTTCGGACGATTACTCCGAAACCGTCCGGTTTCAGATCGAAGAGAATATTGCGCAGACGTTTGCGCTCGTTCCAGTTCGTGATTTTGCGCGAGACGCGGACATGGTGTTCATTCGGCACCAATACGATAAAGCGGCCGGGAAGCGAAACCGAGGTGGAAATACGTGCCCCCTTCTGGCCCAGCGGTTCCTTGATCACCTGCACCAGGATGTCCTGGTTGTTTTTTATCAGGGTTTCGATCGGGGAACGCTTGGTTTTGCGGATCAGTTCCGGTCCACCGTTTTGGTCCTCATCGTCGATCAGATCGAAATCGAAACGGGAAGATGCACTGGTGTCGAAACCGACGTCAGAGATGTGCAAAAATGCGGTGCGGTCGAGTCCGAGCTCGACAAAAGCGGCCTGCATACCGGGCAAAACCGCCACCACCTTGCCTTTGTAGATTGCCCCGACATTGCGTTCCTCATCGGGACGCTCCACCAGCAGTTCAACCAGTTTACGGTTTTCGATGATCGCGATGCGTGTCTCATGCAAATCAGCATTGACGATGATTTGCTGGTCCATTGACAACTCCTGCCAACGGCCGAGGTGCGTTTATCCGAGCCGGGAACCCGCCTCGAACGGGCAGCCGCGAACGAAATCACGGCAGGGGAGACGTCTTTTACCTTCCATCTGGATTTCCCTGATCTGCACGGAATCAGTTCCGGCTTTGACGATCAGGCCGCAATTAGTGTCGGCCCGGATGACTTCGCCGGGGAGATTGGATGATCCTTCGCCGGTAATCTTACGGGCCCTGAAAATTTTGATACGTTTACCGTTAAAATCGGTATACGCTCCAGGTCTGGAGGAGAGCCCGTGAATCAGGTTGACGATTTCGGCGGCCGGTTTTGTCCAGTCGATCTCGCCCATTTCCGGCTTGATCTTGGGAGCTTTGGATACCAGCGCGGGATCCTGAGCGAGAGGCTGATAATCCCCGGATTCAATCGTGTCCAGGGTTCTGACTATCAACTCCGCGCCTATGACTGACAGCCGTTCTGAGAGTTCATCGGCTGTCTCCTCGGGCATGATGTCGGTCTCCTGCTGAAGCAGAACCTGGCCTGTATCGACTTTCTTTTCGATCAAGAAAGTGGTCAGTCCGGTTTTTTTTTCGCCCTTGATCAATGCCCATTGAATTGGCGCCGCACCCCGAAAGCGGGGCAAAAGCGACGCGTGCAGGTTAATCGCTCCCCGGGGAGGAATAGAAAACAATTCCACCGGCAGAATTCTAAAGGCCACTACTACAAAGATGGCTACTGCCAGGTTGGAAATCTTCTCGAGGAAAGCAGGCTCTTTGAGGTCATCCTGCTGGATGAGATTCAACTCATTCTGCCGGGCGAATTCGGCCACGGCGGGAGAGCAGAGCTTTTTTCCACGTCCGCGGGGACGATCAGGTGAGGTGACAATCGCGGCCACCTCATGCTTGGAAGATAAAAGCTTCTCTAAAGAAGGCACCGCGAATTGCGGATTTCCCATGAAGACTAAACGCATCTTCAGCCGACTTTAAGCTTCTTGAGCCGTCCGGAAATAAGATCGCGTTGAGTGGCGGAAAGGTAATCGATGAACAGTTTGCCGTTGAGATGGTCATTCTCATGCTGGACTGCGCGGGCTAAAAGCCCGGATGCCTTCATACGTTTGAGGTTGCCGTCGAGATCGGTATAGTCGACCGTAATGCTCTCGGCGCGTTCAACCTCAAAAAACAGGCCCGGAAACGACAGGCAACCCTCTTCACCGATCTCTGATCCCTGTCGCTCGATAATCTCAGGATTTATAAATACTAACGGTTCTGCATCAAAATCAACCTGAGTCAGGTCGATTATAAAAACTCGCAGATTTACACCCACCTGCGGGGCGGCCAGCCCCAGTCCTTTGGCCCTGCGCAGAGTTGTATACATATCCTCCACGAGAGCCTTAACTTCGTCATCAATTTTTCCAACCGGTTCGGACATCTTGCGCAGAACCGGATTGCCATAACGAACGATTTCGCGAACAGCCATAAAATTTATAACTAACTTTGAACTTTACTTGCAATGGAACTCTTGACAAACTCCACTTTAACTTCATCGGCTACTTTCAAAACCACTTTATTCTGTTCGTCGTGGATGGCATAAATTGTGCCGATCATTCCCGATGAAGTGATCACCTTTTCACCTTTTTGCAGGCTGTTGATCATTTCCTGATGTTGCTGGGCACGTTTTTTCTGTGGCCTGATGATCAGAAAGTAAAACACACCGAACATCAAAGCCAGCATAATAAAGAAACTGTAATTTGCTAATCCGCCCGGCTGGGCGGCGGTTGCCAGAATCGTACTACCCACTTGACCTCCAAATTTTTAACTCAAAGCATTAATCCTTCAAGTTAGGTTCGTGGCAACGAAGTTGTCAAGCACTTTTAATCCAAATCTTTAACATATCGCAAACAGAAATGTTCCAGCCAGGCCTCGAATCTACCCTCCTCGATAGCCTGGCGGGCACCTTTCATCAGCTCGCTTAAAAAATACAGATTGTGCAGGGTTGCCAGTCTCAAAACAGACGGTTCTCCGACATTGAAGAGATGGCGCAGGTAGGCGCGATGATACCTTTGGCAGACCGGACAACCGCAGTTCTCGTCAATCGGCCGGAAATCCTGTTTGTAGCGAGCCGCCTTCAGAGTCATCTTGCCCTCAGCTGTAAAGATCGTGCCGTTTCTGGCGTTACGGGTCGGCATAACGCAGTCGAACATATCGATCCCGCGGCGGACCGCCTGCAGTAGTTCGACCGGGGACCCCAGCCCCATAAGGTAGCGTGGTTTGTCCTCAGGCAGAATTTCGGTGCAGACCTCGGTCATCTCATACATCAGGTCCAGCGGTTCCCCGACAGACAGGCCACCCAGGGCATAGCCGGGAAAGCCGATATCCATACATTTCTCGACTGCGATCTTACGCAGTTCCGGATAGGTCGAACCCTGTACGATGGCAAACAGGGCCTGCCGGCGCGTATCTTCGGCCCAGTACTCGCGGGCTTCCCGCTCCCAGCGATCAGTTGTCAGAAGCGCCTGGTAGGCGTCGGACTTGGAGGCGGGATATTCGATGCAGATATCCAGAGGCATGATTATATCCGAACGCAGGTTGCGCTGGATATCGATCACCTTTTTGGGGGTGAACATATGTTTTGAGCCGTCGATATGGGACCGAAACAGCACACCCTCTTCACTGATTTTAACCAGCGCGTTCAGGCTGAAGACCTGGAATCCACCCGAGTCGGTCAAAATCGACCGCTTCCAGCCGTTAAAACGATGCAGTCCGCCACAGTCAGCGATCAGATCGTCACCCGGCCTCAGATAGAGATGATAGGTGTTTCCCAGGATAATATCGAACCCCAGCTCCTCGAGGTCATAGCCGGAGACCGCCTTGACCGCGCCATGAGTACCGACCGGCATGAACGCCGGAGTCTGGATTGTGCCGTGCGGCGTTCTGATTTCACCCCGTCGGGCACGGCTTTTCGGATCCTTGTGAAGCAGTCTATAAGTAAAAAAATCAGCCAAGCTCAGCCTTTCTTAGAGAAACCATAGTCGCCGAAGATCTGCGAGAATCCGCCGTAATATGAACGTTTCTTGGTCATGTAGGCAAACGGTTTGACGTTTTCGACTACCAGCTTGTTGTTTTGCCAGCAGTCTTCATCGATATGCGTTTCGACAATTTCGCCCACGAAGAAGTCATGCGAACCGAGCTTGAGAGTGTGGCGCACGATACATTCCATATTGATCGGGCATTCTTTCAAAAGCGGTGCTTTCACTTTGTCGCCGGGGATGGCGGTATAATTTGTCTTCTCAAATTTATCATGATCTTTGCCGGAGATATTTCCACACAGGTCGGCGTCGGAAACAGTATCGTCGCCGGGGATATTGACCACGAATTCTCCGGAGTCTTTGACGAGATGGTACGAGTGACGATTTTCGCGGATGCCTACACCGATCATGGGGGGAACCGAGTTGCAGATTCCAACCCAGGAGATAGTGATGATATTCGGTTTCTCATCACCCGACTGAGCTGTCACCAGTGTTACCGGCAAGGGTACCAGGAGAGTTTGTGGTCCGAGCTTGACTTTACTCATGGAAGTTTCCTTTCGATTTTATGAGAGAGCCAGGCTGAGTGCGTCAGCGATCTGCCCGGCGTGATGGATTTCTATTTGCGACCTCAGCTTCTTATCGATTTTCGCGCCCCTGGGCACCACCGCCTTTTCGAATCCGAGACGGGAGGCCTCGGCCAGACGGCGTGTGAGATTGGCGACCGGACGGATTTCACCACCAAGGCCGACCTCGCCCATTACGATCAAATTTTGTTTGACGGCAACTTCCTCCAAAGATGACATCAGCGCCACGATCACTCCCAGGTCGACTGCCGGTTCAGTGATTTTCATCCCTCCGGTGATATTCACGAAGACGTCTTTATCGCCAAAGGGTATGCGTTCCCGTTTTTCCAGGATCGCCAGAAGAAGTGCCAGCCTTTTGGGATCGAAACCGGAGCTGACCCGCTGGGGATACCCGTAGGAACTACGGCTGGCCAGCGCCTGAAGCTCCAGAAGAATCGGGCGGGTGCCCTCCATAGCGGCGACGATAACCGAGCCGTAAGAGTCGGGACTTCGCTCGGCCAAAAATACAGCCGAGGGATTCTCGACCGGCTGGAGGCCGTTGGCCTCAATTGAGAATATGCCGATCTCGCTGGTAGCGCCGTAGCGGTTTTTCTCGGATCTCAGTATGCGAAAGAGGTGGTTTTTTTCGCCCTCGAAATACAGGACGACATCGACCATATGTTCCAGAACCTTGGGGCCGGCGATGGCACCCTCCTTGGTGACATGGCCGATTAAAAACGAAGTCACCTGTTTGACCTGGCAGATGTCCAATAGCGTGGCGACTGATTCGCGGATCTGGCTGACCGTACCCAAAGATGATTCCAGCTGTGGTGATTTGAGTGTCTGGATTGAATCGATGATCAGGATCTTATAGTCTTCTTTGTTCAAGGCGGCAATGATTTCATCGACATCGACCAAACAGGCAACATCGATCAGGTCGGATTTTACACCCAGGCGGTCGGCCCTGATTTTGATCTGGGTCTGTGACTCCTCGCCGGTGATATACAGTGTGCGGATTCCCAGATTACCGAATTTACCGGCCAACTGTAACAGCAGTGTCGATTTGCCGATACCGGGATCACCGCCTATCAGGAGTGAGCTGCCGGGCACCACCCCGCCTCCGACAGTGCGGTCGAATTCGCCCAGGCCGGAGATTATCCGGTAATTCAGGTCGCCTTCAATTTCGGACAGGCGGTAGGTGGTGACCTTGCGTTTCTCGGACCGGGATTTTAAGCGTGATTTAGTCTGGAGCTGTTTTTCCTCGGTCAGGCTGTTCCATTCACCGCAGGATGAACAGCGCCCCATCCACTTGGAG
>WJMC01000055.1 GCA_014728145.1 Candidatus Zixiibacteriota bacterium
GTACAAGTGGGGTTACACCAACATGTCGACCGTGAAGGGCCTCTTCTGCGCCGGCGACGCCTCTGGCGCCTCCTCGCACAAGTTCTCTTCCGGTTCCCATGCTGAAGGTCGTATCGCCGGTAAGGCCGCCGTCCGCTTCGCGCTCGACAATGCTGATCTTCCGGCTGTTGACCAGAGCGTGATCGACGAGCTCAGGACCAAGATCCTCAAGCCTCTGGAACTGTTCGATCAGAACCGCAAGGGCACTTCCGATGTCGATATTCATCCTGCCTACATGAAACCGAAAATGTTCATGTTCCGTCTGCAGAAGATCATGGATGAGTACGCCGGTGGTGTTACCGCTCAGTTCTCCACCTCCAAGGCTCAGCTCGAGAAGGGTCTCGAACTTCTCTCCTTCCTGAGGGAAGATGCCGATAACCTGGCCGCCGAGGACCTGCACGAACTGATGCGTGTCTGGGAGAATGTCCACCGTATGTGGCAGGCTGAAGTTCACGTTCGCACTATCCTGGCTCGTGAAGAAACCCGCTGGCCGGGTTACTACTATCGCGCTGACGAGCCCAAGATGAAAGAAGACTGGGAAGCCTTTGTCAATTGCATCTGGCACCCGGATTCAGGCGAATGGGAAATGGTCAAGCGCCCGGTTAAGCGTCTCTATGAATAATTAACCAGATTGTTAATTTGGGTTAATAATAGAATCCTCCGGGTGATCTCACCCGGGGGATTTCTAATTAAAATCCATAACCATGAAGGAGTAAAACGTATAAAGGTTATGCAGATGGTTGAAAACAAAAACGGTACAGAAAACATGACGATCTGCCCTCATTGCGGATCGCAGATGTTAAAATGGAAAGTGCCGCCCGACTCGACCTGGTCGGTTGAATACATCTGGGTTTGCTTCAACGACGAATGCAATTACTATGTTCGCGGATGGAACTGGATGCGCGAAAAATTCCAGCAGAATGCCTCCTATCGCCACAGTTATAACCCCCAGACAAACACAACCGGGCCGATTCCGGTCTGGTCGCCGAGCGCGCTTAAAAAAGACATAATCGAGGATTAGTTTCTATGTCGATGAAAGAGATTCAAAGACTCAAAGACACTATCTTGAAAGAATATCCACGTCTCAAAAAAGATGACAAGTTTAAGTTCGCCTGTCATTCCGGCGTGGAATGTTTCAATGACTGTTGTGGGGACGTCAATATTTTCCTGACTCCTTACGACGTCCTAAGACTCAAAAACGCCCTGGGAATTTCTTCGCAGGAATTTTTGGACAAGTACACACTGCTCCCGGCCGCTGAGGGTCAGAAACTTCCGGTGGTCGTCCTGAGAATGCAGGATGACGAGAAGAAATCATGTTTCTTCGTGGCCGAAGAAGGATGCACTGTCTACAACGATCGTCCATGGGCCTGCCGCATGTACCCGCTCGGGCTGGCCTCTCCGGGTGAAGGCAATTCTCAGCTCGACAATGAGTTTTTCTTCTTACTCAAGGAAGGTTCATGCAAGGGTTTCGAGGAAGACAAAGAGCAAACCATCGAGGAATGGACCGAAGACCAGGGAATCGAAGACTACAACAAGTTTGGTGAATTGTACAAAGACATTTACACCCATCCCTATTTCGAAAGAGAGCCCCAGCTCATCCCACAGAAAATCGATATGTTTTTTCTGGCCAGCTACAACCTCGACCGCTTCCGTAGTTTCATCTTCAACAGCAGTTTCTTAAAGAAGTTCGACATCGATGATGATACTGTCGCCCGAATCAAAGACAGCGACGAAGAGCTTCTGATGTTCGGTTTCCGCTGGATCCGCTTCGCCCTGTTCGGCGAAAAAACGATCAAGATCAATGACGAGGTACGCGAGATCGTTCAGGACAAGCTGAGAGAGACCCGCGACTGATTAGATTTATTCTCGAACCAATAGTATAAAAGGCAGCTATGGACAGGCTGCTTTTTTTATTGGATCGAATCCCTGTTCAGCACTTTATCCAGTCCCTCCTGCAGGCGAGTCATATCATCGCTGTCGGAGTAGAAAAGCGGGGTGGCATCGAGCTTGGTCTCGAGGTTATGCCCCACCACCGCGACTTCCTCGGCCGGTATCAATCCAGTCACGCACATCACCAGGCAACCAGCAAGAAACACGAGACCGAGTAAGAATTTTATTAAAGCCAGATTTTTCGATTTAGAACGATCCAAACAGGATTCCTCCAAAAGCCAGAAACGCCATAAACAGAGTCAAAATCAGGTTGAAGCTCTGGCCTATGACATATAATATGATCGGTTTACCGCCCACCAATTGGCTTCCCAGGTCACGGAAGTTCGACTCCAGTCCGATCGACACAAACGCCAGGCAGAACAGCCATCCCCGCAATGTTTTGGTCGAGGCTTTGATCACATCGCTTTCGACATATCCAGTTCCATAGATCGGAATCAACACGAAGGAAAACAGTATCGACGCGCCAACAAATCCGACTATGAATTTCGGGAAGCGATACCATATCTCCATCGCATTAGGTTTGGTGGCATCACTTCGCTGTTCGACTTTAAACGTGAAATAAATCGCTACAATGAAGGCGACCACGCCGATCAGGATATTCTGGATCATCTTGACCACCGCGGCGATTTTCTCGGCCTCGGCTCCCAGCATCGACCCGGCCGCCACGACAGCCCCGGTGGCGTCGATAGTACCGCCCATCCAGGCCGCGCCGACCGCGGTATTCATACCCAGCATCTTGATTCCGACCGGCATAAAGATCATCATCAAGACCGTAAAAATCAAAGTCATCCCGACCGCCAGGGTCAACTCCTCTTTTTTGGCTTTACAGGCGGCGGCCGTGGCAATCGCGGCTGATACACCGCAGACCGAGGTCGCGGCGGCGATGATCATCACCAGGGTTTTGGAAGTCATCTTCAAAATCCGAGTACCGAACATAAACATAAAGAATATCACCGTCGGGGTGACCACCCAGGCCACTACCAGGCCGGGCGCGCCCAGAGATAAAATCTTGCCGAAAAGTATCTCCGCACCCAAAAGCACCAGGCCGGTCTTGATAAACATCTCGGTCTTGGCTCCGGAGAGAAGCCATTTGGGCGTACCGATTGTGTTCGAGATCAAAAGTCCGATCAAAAGCGCCCAGAAAGCGTAACCGAGCCCGTAAGCTCTGATCACCTGCTGGTCGGCAAAAGTGTAGGCAATAATTGAGAGGACAAAGATTACGGTGAAACCACTAATATATTCGAAGGGATTTCCTCCCATCGCCTTGACACCGACCGCTGTCAAGAATGCCAGCGACACGAGAAGAAAAAGGAGTTTGAGAACAATATTGCTGTGAGCGTTGACAGGCATCTGAAAGAGTTTATCGATCGCATCTTTGTAATTTTGATCGGCAGAGAACTCCTTCATAGTTTCCCTCTGCCCGGAAGTCATCAAGCCTTTGTAGATCAAGATCCCCTTTTCATCGTCATATTTGAGGTGTTTGGATAAGGGACCTTCGATCTGCAGATCATCCGGTTTATCGGGAAGGGCTATCTGACGGCTGTAGCTCTCGAATTGCGTCAATGGGTTGGTGATCCATTCACCCAATTTGGGGGCTTTGCCCGGAAAGTCGATACTGGCGTTAACCAGCGCTACTATTATAATTACTGCGCCAAACCAGACTGCCCACCAGTCTTCGCTTTTTACCAAAGATGAAAATTTTGACTTATCACTCATAATTATCACTCCCTGGAATTGTTCCCGCTCAAATGATAATATGAATGTTAAAACCCAAAATCAAATGCTTTTGAGTTTCAATAAAGCGAGATTAAAGAGGGGAATCAATACTGAACTGATTCAGTAAATTTGCTCTCTGATTAAAATATCTTCGGCAGTACATCCGACATAGCCGTCAGGGTGTCATCGATCATTTCCTTCGTATGAGCGGTAGTCATAAAGCCGACTTCATACCCCGAAGGCGCGAAATAGAAACCTTTCTCGAGCATACGATGGAAAAAGACCGAATAGCGCTTGATCGATTCGGAGCTGATCTCGGATGCGCGTCTGGGTGGATCACCGCCGTCTAATGATAACCAGAAGACCGAACCGGCTCGGGACAAATTCATTGGCAAATCATGTTCGGATATGATCTCGCGCAAACCATGTTCGAAATGAGCACCCTTTTCTTCTAATTCGCTGAAGGCATCATATTCGATCAGCTCATTCAACACCGCCACACCGGATGCCATCGCTAACGGGTTACCTGATAATGTGCCGGCCTGGTAAACCGGTCCGAGAGGCGCGATCTTTTCCATGATATCGGCCCTGGCACCGAATGCACCAACCGGCAGACCGCCGCCGATCACCTTGCCGAGCATGACGATATCGGCATTGAGTTGATACAACCCGACCGCTCCCTGCAGTCCGACCCTGAAGCCGGTGATGACCTCATCGACCACCAAAAGAGCACCATGTTTATGCGCTGTCTGTTCAAGATGCTTCATGAATTCAGGCGCTTGCACCAGAAGACCGTTGTTGGCGGGAATACCCTCCACCAGTATACAGGCGATATCATCGCCGTGTTCGGCGAAAACCTGGTCGACCGCCTCGGTATCGTTGAGTTTGACGCTGTAGGTATGCTTGACGTTTTCTTCGGTGACACCCGCAGACCCGGGCAACCCCAGAGTCGCCAGCCCGGAACCGGCCTTTACGAGGAGATAGTCGACATGGCCATGATAACCGCCGTCAAACTTCAACACTCCCTTACGACCGGTAAATCCGCGCGCCAGCCTGAGGGCCGACATGACCGCTTCGGTCCCGGATGATACACAGCGCACCATCTCGACAGCGGGATGATTCTCGGTCAGGATTTCCGCCAGCTTGATTTCTGCTTCAGTGGGAATACCAAAACTTGTACCCAGCTCTGCCTGTTTCTTGACCGCCTCGACCACCTTCGGATGAGCATGTCCCAGAATCGACGCCCCCCATGACTGGCAGTAATCGAGGTAGCGGTTGCCATCGACGTCGTAGATATACGCGCCGTCACCTTTTTGGACAAAGACCGGGCTGCCACCGACCTGTCCAAAGGCCCGAACCGGTGAATTAACACCGCGCGGAATAATCCGGCAGGCCTGTTCAAACAACTTTTCTGATTTTTCAAGTTTATTCATCGAGCCACCTGTTTTCTAAAATATCCCTGAGATGATAAGTCAGTATGATATCCGCCCCGGCACGGGCTATCGAGGTCAGGTTTTCCAGTACGAGTTCGCGTTCATTGGCCAGTCCTGCCCTGACCGCCAGCTTGGCCTGGGCATATTCGCCCGAGACATTATAGGCCGCTACCGGCAATGCGGTGTTTCTTCTAAAAAGCGAAATTATGTCGAGGTATGGTAAAGCCGGCTTGACCATGACGATATCAGCGCCTTCGGTCAGATCCAGTTCGAGTTCCTTTTTTGCTTCACGGCTGTTGCGATAATCCATCTGGTAAGTTTTGCGGTCACCAAATGATGGTGCTGAATCGGCCGCCTCCCGAAACGGACCGTAATATGCCGACGCGTACTTGGCGGTGTACGACATTATCAGGCTGTCCTTGAAGCCGGAACCGTCGAGGCCCCGACGGATCTCCCGCACACGGAAATCCATCATGTCAGAAGGAGCCAGAATATCCGCTCCTGCGGAAGCATGAGCAATCGCCATCTTTGCCAGAACTTTTAAAGTCGCATCGTTGTCAATCTTATCATTTTTGATAAGTCCACAGTGGCCGTGTTCGGTATAGGCACACAGACAGATATCGACACCGATCAAAAGATCACCGGAGAACTCCCTGCGGAGCCTTTCGACAGCACGTACAACCGGATTCTGGGCCGAAAAAGCCATGCTCGCACGGGCATCCTTTTTGTCGCTGAGGCCGAACAGCATGATATTTCTTATACCCAGCTTGAGATCTTTTTCGATCTTCCGCACGAGTGTGTCGACGCTGTGACGCTCGATCCCGGGCATAGATTCAATCTTCTCGATCTTGCTTTTTCCGGGAAGCACAAAGTACGGCTGTATCATACCGGCTGTCGAGAGACGTGTTTCCGCCGCCAAATTCCGCGTCAGTTTCGAAGCACGCAGACGACGGGGGCGATTCAATTCATCCGAACTCAAAGCACCTGCCATAACCACTCCAAATTTGAATTGGGCAGTTCCCAGTCGACCCGCAGACCGCATTCCTCAAGTTTCGCACTTGTGCTGGGGCCGATGGAAATCACTATCCACTCATCGGGAATATCTATATAAGCACGGAGGTACTCGACTGTCAAGGGCGAGGTGAAACAAGCATAATCGATTTCCGATGGATCAACTTCCGGGAGATTTTCTTTCTCCTCCGGCATGGAATCATAGATCTCGAGTCGCTCGATCTGCCAGCCGGAGATTTCCAGGGTCTCCTGGATTTTAGTCGGCGCTTTCCGGCTGACCGGGAGAAGAGCTTTAAGAGGTTTCCCGGCAAATGCGGATTTCAAATGACTGGCCAGACCGGCACCAGTGGCGACCGGCGAAACAATGACCTTTTTAGATTCAAACCGGACCGCCTCCATGGCGGTCTTTTCGCCCACTACTGCGACCAGCTTGTCTCGGGCGAATTTAGGATCGACACCCTCTTTGTGCATTAGTTCGAAGAAATAATTGATCGAATTGGCGCTGGTAAAAATCAGCATATCATAATCATCGAGCCTGCTTTTGATACCATCCCAGCCGGGAGGATTTTCAAGAGGAACGAGCTTGTTGACAGGAAAGGGAACGGTCTCCACATCCCTGAGTGCGAGTTTTGATATCAACGGTTGAGACTTCTGCGGAGAACGGGTTATCAAAAGCTTTCTTTTGGAATCGTTGTCATGACCATGAAATTTCAACCGCGCTTTCATCTCGCGTGATTTGATTTGCGCGAACCCGTCCCGGATCAGGTCGTGCAGATTAGAAGAACTCCCCTCTGCCCTCACAGATTCCGCTGATTTGTCAGGCAGTTGAAACGACCAGTAGGCTGTCAATTCCCACTCGTCACCCGGCTGTGTGACGATCGCGCCCAATGGCAGATGACATCCGCCTCCGCAGAGCTGGAGCAGATTGCGCTCAGCCCAGACAGCCATCTGCGTCTCGATATGATTAAGACGCACGACAGCTTCATAGACTTCCAGATCAGCCGAACGGGTTTCCACCGCCAGCGCACCCTGGGCTGGTGAAGGAATGATCATATCAATATCCAGAACGATCTTTTCGAGATCATCGATATCTACTCCCAGTCGAAGCAGACCGGCATTGGCAATCATGATCGCATCGTATTCGCCCCGGCGAAGCTTGTCCAGCCGGGTGGTGATATTGCCGCGCAGTTCGCGCACCTCGAGGTCCGGCCTGAGCGAGCGAATCTGTGCCTGGCGGCGAATTGCGCTGGTGCCGATCGTGAGACCCTGCTTTAAAAACAGAGGTTTATCGCGATCGATTTTCTCGCGCTTGGTTAGCAATGCTTCCTGAAAGTTTTCTCTCTCTGGAATCGCCGCGATTCGGAGCCCGTGAGGTTGTTCAAGAGGCAGATCCTTGAGCGAGTGGACCGCGATATCCGTTTGCAGGTCGATCAGCGACTGCTCGATCTCCTTGGTGAAAAAACCTGCTCCCGAAACCTGCGAGAGCGGAATATCTTTGATCCTGTCTCCCTCGGTCTTTACGATCTGGAGTTCCGCCTCGAACCCGGATCTCTGACGGAGCATATCCTTTATCATTCCCGACTGGGCCAGCGCCAGTTGACTGCCCCGCGTGGCAATCTTATACATCTTTTTCTCTTTGATAATATTCAGCTATGGTGGTGATCAAATCGGGAATCGAGTGTTTTGAGGACTCCAGCGCGACTTCCATACCATGTTGACGGACTTTTTCCGATGTGGTCGGCCCGATAGTTGCAATCAAAGACTTTTCAGCCAGCGTATTGGTTCTCTGGTCACCCAGGATTTCAACCAGGGCATTAACCGCGCGACCGCTGGAGAAAACTATCATGTGAGGTGGATAGCTGAATAACCTGCGAATCTCACTCTCCTCCCATTCGGCATTGACCGTTTCATACAGGTCGAGACAAGTTATCTGCGCGCCTTCCTGGCGGAGGATGTTTTCGACCGGATCGTTGTCGAGCTTTCCACGCACCCTGATGATTTTCACTTTGTTCTTTGAAAGATTGTACTTTTGAGAGTACTCCTGTGCGAAATCGACCATTGTTGACTCTTCAGGGATAAAATCGGGATAGTATCCAAGATTGTTCAAGGCCCGCAGGGTACCGCTTCCGGCGGCCGCGATTTTGTACGAGGCGATCGCCCTCAGGTCGACCTCTTTTGATTTGAGATAACCGAAGAAATAACGCACTCCGTTTTCGGAGGAAAACACCAGCCACGAGTCCAGTTCGCTTTTTTCGGCCAGCGTACGCCATCCGCGCTTATCTTCGGTAAAGACGGTCCTGATCGTGGGACAGGCCAGAACCTCGGCTCCCATCCCGCGCAAAATTCTGTATATCCAGCCCGATTGATCGACCGGACGGGTTACCATAATCCGGACTCCGGCCAGCGCTTTATCGCGACCGTACCAGGCCAGGTTTTTTGATAAACCGGCGACATCGCCGATGATAAAGATTGCAGGAGGCCTGATTTCCATCTCTTTAGCCCTCTGCGGCAGATCTTTTAAATGCGCGCGGGCCACACGCTGGGTTGGAAAACATGCTCGCTCGATCAATGCCGATTCGGTTTCCGGAGACATTCCCTCACTGATTAAACGCTCGATGACATCCGGCAGGCTCTTGACACCCATATAACCGATGATCGTGCCATTTTTAATCTTGCCGATACATTCCCAGCTCATCATACTGGAATGTTCCGGAGTTCGGTGAGCGGTCATCATCAGAATCGCCGCTGACATATCTCGATGGCTGGCCGGAATTCCGGTATATGCGGCCGCCGCCAGTCCCGCTGTCACTCCCGGCACGACCTCATACTCGATATCGTTTTCTCTCAGAAATTCCGCTTCTTCACCACCGCGTCCGAAAACAAACGGATCCCCCCCCTTGAGACGGGCGACTGTTTTTCCCTCCCGCGCGAGATCGACCAAAAGCTGATTGATTTGCTCCTGTGGAAGGGTATGCTGATCGGTGATCTTACCGACATATTTTCTCTCGATATTCTGGGGTAAACTGACGATCAGTTCATGCGGGATCAGGTTGTCATAGACGACAACATCGCAAAGATTCAGGAGGCTGAGACCTTTGATAGTGATCAGGTCCGGATCACCAGGCCCGGCACCGATCAGAAACACACGACCTTTTTTACCGGTTTGCATAGACAAAGTCAGATTTCTTCCAAACTGTTGAGAAGCTGGTTGTAATACTCCTCGGCTTCATTTTCACCCTTATTGCGCAGAATCCCGACCCAGTTAACATCCAGAAAACGCTTGTAACAATCAGCCTTGATATCATCGCGATCCTTAAATCTTTCCATTACTTGCTTACGGTATCTTTCGGCCAGCTTGGCAATGAACTCCCATTCCTCACCGAAAGCATTTTCCATGATCTGCCTCAAAAAAGCCGATAAAAACGGTGATCCCCCGCCGGTCGAGACAGTAAACGTTACCGGCCCGCGCCTGAGGATCGAAGGGAAGATAAAATCGCAATACTTCGGATCATCGACTACGTTAATCGGGATGTTCCGCTTCTGACATTCTTCATAAATCTGATGATTCAGGTCTTTATCATCTGTAGCCGCGATTACATAATCGGCCTGGTCAAGATCAGACGCATCGTACTCTTTGTTGAAAACCTTGACTAACGACTGCTTTTCGAGCGCTTTGATCCGCTCATTGACTTCAGGTGCGATCAGGGTCGTGTCGGCACCGCGTACCGCCAGGAGATCGAGCTTGCGCGAAGCCACCTTTCCACCACCTACTACCACAAAATGTTTACCCTCGATTTTCAAATTTACCGGCAGATATTCTTTATTAGGTTTCATGAGACCTGTTTTCCTTTCTTGCAACGGCGTTTGGTTTTCAGGAGTCGATCAATCAATCGATGGGAGAACTCTTCTATCTTTCTGCTGGTGTCATCATCCAGATCCTGAGAGATCTCGGCGATTTCTTCGCGACGAATCCGTTCCAGCGCATGCTCCACTCGCTCCGTCAGTGGTTCATGCTTGGCGTGCTCATACCAGTAACGAAATTCCTCGATTCGTCGTCGAATCAGGTCTTCGGCTTTGGGCACTGAATCCTCGCGTACCTGTTGCTTTTCTTTAAGGTAAAGATCGACATCCTCTAAATCCAGCAGTACAAGACGTGGATCGGTCATATCAGGCGCCACCACATCACGCGGAATCGCCATATCCAGGATAGTAAGACCTGAACCTGATTTCTCCATTGCACCAGTTAACATATTTTGGTCAATAATCGCCTCCGGTGCCCCGGTACAGGTGATTACCACCTGCGCTTCAGGCAAAACACTTTTTAGCTCGCTCAAGGGTTTTCCACTGCCACCGTACTTGTTCGACATCTCATGTGCACGGCTTTCAGTACGATTGACGAATATCAAATTATTATAGCCGGATTTCATCAGGTGACGAGCGGCGATATGGATCATCTCATTGACACCGATCAGGATAACCGGAAGTGAACGATCGCCGTCGAGATGCTTTTGCAGAAGCTGCATGGCGGCCCCCGAAACAGAGCTGACACCCTGCTGAAGGTCGGTTTCGGTACGGATCTGCTTGCCCGTCCTGAAAGCCTGGTGGAACATCCGATGTATGATCTTGCCGGCCGATTTTATCATGCAGGCAGAGCTGTAAGCTTCCTTGACCTGGCCAAATACCTGGGTTTCCCCCAGGACCATGGAATCTAAACCAGCTGATACCCGAAACAGGTGTTCAACGGCGTCCAGTTCGGTTTTGACATAGAATTTTTCTTCCAGCTCCGAAATATCCAGCTTACGGAAATTGATATAGAAATGCTTGACGACATTAAAGGGATCAACACCGACCGGGAGAACGAGGTAGAATTCTATCCGATTGCAGGTCGAAATCACCACGGCCTCAAAGACATGGCCGAAATTCATCAATTCCAGATGACCATTGGCAAGATCATCATGTCCCAAAGCCAGAGGCGCGCGTTCATTTAACGCAGTCAGCCTGTGATTGGTGCCGCACAGCGCCAGAAACCAGTTATTTCCATTGTTCTCATTCATAACAACCGCCTGGTAAATACCGGACAGATTTTCTAAGATATACGAATTCGCGCGCCTGTCAAGCTAATGATTTGACGCTCAAGGTGGTTCCGCCCCCGACATAGCTAACCTGCTCGAATCCTGCCGCTTTGAGGATACAGGCCGCCTGATAGGATCGCGGTCCCCGATGGCATAATACGGCTATCGGCCGGTTACGTTTTAGCTTATCGAGATTGTCGCGTAAGTCATTGAGAGATATAGTAATGAGATTTGACGCCTGGAACGGGAGTGCCTCGATCTCGTCCGGTTCACGGACATCCAGCACCTGTATCTCCGCGTTATCGTAGACCGTATCCGGGCTGTCGATTTTAAAGCCCCGCTTTATCGCTTTGGCCTGTGTAGCCAGATGATAGAGCGGATCCAGCGCTTCTGAATACGGCGGAGCATAACCATGCTCGAAATCGATCAGGTCATCGAGTCTACACTTATTCTGTAAAAAGACCGAACCGACATCGATTCTCCGGACGACATCGCCCCTGCCAATCGCCTGCACTCCCAAAAGCAGTTCGGTCTGGCTGTCGACCACGATTTTAACTGAAACAGGCTCGGTTTCCGGATAATAATCGGGCCGATCGACAAATGATCCCCAGACGGAAAAGACTTCCATACCTTCGGCTTCGGCCGCGCTCTGGCTGAGCCCGACGGTGCCGACATTGTAGTCAAACACCTTGACCATAAAAGCTCCGAGCGCACCCGGAAACCTGGAATTTCCACCAGCGATATTTTCTGCGATAATGCGTCCGTGACGGTTGGCCAACGATCCCATCGGGATATACAGAGGTTGTCCGGTGACCTGGTGACGAAGTTCGACCACATCGCCACCGGCATAGATATCCGGATCTGA
>WJMC01000056.1 GCA_014728145.1 Candidatus Zixiibacteriota bacterium
GGTCGAAGCCCTCAATCCGGGCGATAAAATCCTGATAGCATTCGATTACGATCCGAACGCGTTGGCTGAACTCCACCCGATGTCCTACGCCATTATCGAACACTGCCAGAGACGCAAGGTGCAGGTAATCGGGGTGACTTTGTCCCAGTATGGTGCCGGTATGGCGGAGAATATCATGAAAACTGCCGCGGCCACGTATCCGGATAAAATCGAAAGATTCAGGGATTACAACGCCAAACAGGATCATAATCGCTACAAAAATGTAACCTACAAGAAAGACTGGGAATATGGTATCGATTACTGCTTTCTGGGCTACAAGCCCTATCCTGCCCTGGTAATTCTGGGTATGGGGCAGAACTTCAGGCTGTATTTCCCGACCGACTATTACAATACACCATTGGATGAACTGCCGATCATGAACCGTGTCCGCAACTTCGACGATGTCAAGCTGGTGGTTGATATCACCGCCGGCACGACCGCCGATATGTGGCTGATCTACGGCAATGGCCGTTACGGGATTCCACTGGCACTCGGTCTGACCGGTGTTATGGGGGCTGACTACTACCAGTACCTCCATTCCGGACAGATCTTCGGTTTGATCGGCGGATGGAAAGGTGCCGCCGAATACGAGACTTTAGTCGGTAAAAAACGTGGCGATGCTCAGCTGGGTATGCCTGCGCAGGTGGTTGCTCATCTGACAATCATCCTGTTTATCCTGATCGGTAACCTGGGCTATTTTTTGACACGCCGTAAAGATAAATTGCAGATAGGGTAGGAGGTGAATTGATATGCAGGAATCTTATTTAGCGCCATTTCTGTGGACTTCATTTGGAGCACTGATGACCTTATTCACCTTCTCCTTTCTATATAAGGATAATCCGCTCTACAAGTTCGCGGAACACCTGGTGGTCGGCGTATCCGCCGGTTACTTCGTAATTCTCTTGTATTTCACGAGTTTGAAACCCAAATTGATCGATACCGTTTTCGGCAATTTCAGCCAGGAATGGTTCTATATCTTCCCGGGAATCCTGGGGCTCATGATGTGGGCACGTTTTTCCAGGAAACTGATGTGGATCTCACGTTACCCGATCGCAGTCTATATCGGCATCGGAAGCGGTCTGGCGATTCCGCTCAGTATGCAGAACTTCGTCAACCGACAGCTGTCGGCGACCATGATCGAGGTCGGTTTTTCGAACTGGACAGTTTTCTGGAATATCTTTATCGTTATAGGCGTGGCCTGCGGTGTGATCTATTTCTTTTTCTCCAAAGCTCATAGCGGTGTTTTTGGAGGCTTGGCCAAGGTCGGCATCTGGGTCCTGATGATCGGTTTCGGTGCCAGTTTCGGCTTTACCGTGATGGCTCGTATCTCACTTTTTGTGAATCGTATCGCCGATTTGGAAAAATGGGTTGTAATTCTCGGGCAAACGTTTTAAATTGTTGTTCGGCAAATAGTTCGTTGACATAAGGGCTTGTTGTATGAAGGGCGCGCCGGACGCTGTAATGGCGTGCGGATAAATTTTATCCGTTTTTCGGCCTGCCTTGTCGCCCTTAACTATATATAAGTCAATGAAATGAATGCAGGTGCATATTTATAAAATTTTGCACAAAATATGCATAAATTTATTGACAAGACAACTCGTTATGTGTAAATTAGTTATGGTAACGTTTTATTTTCACTTCTTGAGAGAGAAACAGGGCTAATTTTCTAACCAAGGAAGGTGTTATGGCTAAGATAAACATATCAAAGCCACGCAGACGTCGTAAATACAAAACACCTGAGGAAGCCCGTGAAGCCAGGCGTGAGTACCAGCGTCGATACTACCTGGCCCATAAGGAAAAAGCCAAAGAGTATCAGCGACTCTACAACCTGACTCACAAGAAAAAGCAGAGGGCTGGAATGAAGGGTGCTAACGGAGTTGAGTTTGTGCGCGAAAGGGTCAAAAAGACCGTCAACACGCATGATCTGATGCATGCTCCGGTCGAAAAGACCCTCAAGATGCTTGAGGGGATTATTAAGGGCGAGCGCTTCTTTACAATGTAGGCTACTCTGTCAGCTTTCAACATCTTATATAAGGGGATGATTTTCAAGGGGGGTAGTACGTCCTTTTCAATTTTATCTTGCCTTTTAAATCGTTTTCTGTTTAATAAGCAAAAAACCAACCAAAAATAAACGGAGTTATTTATGGTTAAAAAGGCTAAAAAGAAAGCGAAAAAAGTAGCCAAAAAGGCGAAGAAAACCACTTCGGCCAAGAAGAAGCCGGCCGTCAAGAAAGCCGCCGCTAAGAAAAAGGCATCACCCAAAAAAGCGGCAAAAAAGACGACAACCAGGAAAACCCCAACAAAGAAAGCGACAGCCAGGAAAAAGATGACAACTACAAGCGTGAAATCTAAAAATGTATCCAAGATGGTCTTTTATTTCGGGAACGGTAAGTCCGAAGGCCATAAAAAGGATAAGTACCTGTTGGGTGGCAAGGGCAAAGGCCTGGCGGATATGACCGCCGCCAAAATCCCGGTTCCGCCCGGGTTCACGATTACCACCGATGTCTGCCGGGAGTACTACGATAACAATATGAAAGTACCCGCCGGGCTCGAGAAGGAAATCCAGACCGCCATGAAGAAGCTCGAAAAGGAAACCGGGCTCAAGTTCGGCGATCCGGAAAACCCGCTTCTGGTCTCGGTACGTTCCGGCGCGGCATTCTCGATGCCGGGCATGATGGACACCGTTTTGAATTTGGGGCTCAATGAAGACACGCTCCAGGGTATGATCAAAAAGAGTGGCAACGAACGATTCGGTTATGACATCTACCGCCGTTTCATTGCCATGTTTGGCAATGTCGTTCTCGGTATTGACAAGGACATCTTCGAAGACGTGATCACGCGCAAGAAAAAACAGCGCAAGATCCGCCAGGACTCCTCGTTGTCGGTCGATGATCTCAAGGACATCATCGGTAAGTTCAAAAAGATCATCGTTGAAAAATCCGGAGAGGAATTCCCGAGTGATCCATGGAAGCAACTCCAGATGTCGCGTGATGCGGTTTTCCGTAGCTGGAACAATCCGAGAGCCATAACATACCGTCGCCTCAATGAACTACCCAGCGATTTGGGTACTGCGGTCAATGTTCAGACCATGGTGTTTGGTAATATGGGCGAAAGCTCCGCCACCGGTGTCGGCTTCACTCGTAACCCTTCGACCGGCGACAAGGAATTCTATGGCGAGTACCTGATCAATGCTCAGGGCGAGGATGTGGTGGCAGGTATTCGTACTCCTCAGCCGATCGTGGCACTTAAAGGTGAGATGCCGAAAGTCTACAAGCAGTTGGTGGATATCACCACCAAGCTGGAGAAATTCTATAAAGATGTCCAGGATTTTGAGTTCACGATCCAGGAGGGCAAACTGTATATGCTCCAGACCCGTGCCGGCAAGCGCACTACGCCAGCCGCTGTAAAGATCGCGGTCGATATGGTCAAGGAAAAGCTGATCGGCAAGGAGGAGGCTCTCATGAGGGTCAGGCCCCAGGATCTGGACCAGCTCCTGCATCCCAGGATTGATCCCGGTGCCACCTACGATGTCGCCGCGCGAGGCCTTACCGCTTCGCCGGGTGCCGCATGTGGCAAGGTGATTTTCACTGCCGACCAGGCGGTCGAGGCGGCCGAGGCCGGACAGAAAGTTATCCTGGTGCGCACGGAAACCAATCCGGATGATATACATGGTATGTTTGCGGCGGTCGGTATCCTGACTTCCCGCGGTGGTATGACTTCGCATGCTGCCGTTGTTGCCCGTGGTATGGGCAAGCCGTGTGTCGCCGGATGCGAGGACATTCGGGTCTATGAGTCCCAGAGGCAGTTTGCAATCGGTACCACTATCGTCAAGGAAGGCGATACGGTTACTATAAACGGTTCCACCGGTGAGGTCATGCTGGGTGAAATTCCCACCATAGACCCGGAATTGACCGGCGAGTTCGGGGAGTTCATGGAATGGGCCGACAAGTATCGCAAGCTGGGTATTCGCACCAATGCTGACACCCCGGTCGATTCTGAGCAGGCTCGCAGGTTCGGTGCCGAGGGTATCGGTCTCTGCCGTACCGAGCATATGTTCTTTGCTGAGAAGCGACTACCTGTAGTACAGAGGATGATTTTGGCTGAATCGCAGGCTGAACGACAGGCTGCCCTGGATAAGCTTCTGCCGTTCCAGAAATCAGATTTTGTGGGAATCTTCAAGGTCATGGAGGGGCTCCCGGTAACTATTCGCACGCTCGATCCGCCTCTGCATGAGTTCCTGCCAGACATCCATGAGGTCAAGGCTGAGCTCGACAAGCTTAAAAAGGACGGTGGTGACAAGGCCAAGATTGCCGAGAAAGAAAAGGTCATGGACCGTATCCAGGACCTCAAAGAGCAGAATCCGATGCTCGGTCATCGCGGATGCCGTCTGGGTATCACCTTCCCGGAAATTACTGAGATGCAGGCCCGGGCGATTATCAAGGCTGCCTGCGAACTGGCCAAAAAAGGCAAGAAGGTCTTCCCGGAAATCATGATTCCGCTGGTGGGTAATGTCGAAGAGCTCAAAAACCAGAAGGAAATCGTGGTGCGGGTGGCCGAGGAAGTTATCCGTAAGGCCAAGGTCAAAGTCGACTACAAAGTCGGCACCATGATTGAGGTCCCCCGCGCCGCCCTGACTGCCGACCAGATCGCAGAGGAAGCTGACTTCTTCAGTTTCGGCACGAACGACCTGACGCAGATGACTATGGGATTCTCACGCGATGATGCCGGCAAATTCCTGAAACTGTATGTCGAACGCGGTATCCTCGAAAAAGATCCGTTTGTGTCACTCGACCAGGTCGGTGTCGGACAGTTAGTCGAGATGGGTACCGAGAGGGGACGTTCGATCAATAATAAGCTTAAAGTCGGTATCTGTGGCGAACATGGCGGTGACCCGGCCAGTATCGAATTCTGCCATAAGACCGGATTAAACTACGTTTCCTGTTCACCATTCCGGGTACCGATCGCGAGGCTCGCGGCCGCGCAGGCGGTAATCAAGGAAAGACAGGAAAAGAGAAAAGGCGGTTCGAAATATTCTACCGCTTAAAATAAATTGAACCCTCCCGCACAGCGGGAGGGTTTTATATTTGTATGTAATTACTTCGTTATTATCACTCGAGGACATGAACATGAACGGTCTGGAATACATCCTGAGCCCGCAGTCTATTGCGGTTATCGGAGCTACACCCCAAAAGGGAAAGATCGGCCACGAGGTTCTGCGCAACCTGATCAGCTACGAATTCAACGGCAAGGTCTTCCCGGTCAATCCCAATCATTCGGTAATCCATTCGATTAAAGCATATTCGACCATTCGTGATGTTCCCGATGCGGTTGACTGCGCTGTGGTTGTAGTGCCACGCAAGATGGTTCCTGATGTCGTCGACCAATGCGGTGAAAAAGGTGTGCGCGGGCTGGTGGTGATTACGGCCGGTTTCCGTGAAGTCGGTGAAACCGGTGCCAGACTGGAGATGGAAGTCCTCGAGAGGGTGAAGAAGTACAAGATGCGCATGATCGGACCGAACTGTTTCGGGGTGATCAATGCCCGTCCCGAGGTTCGGATGGATGCGACATTTTCCAAGATCCGTCCCAAGGCTGGAAAGATAGGTTTTATTTCGCAGTCGGGCGCAATGGGCGAGGCGATTATGGCTTTGGCAACCCAGATGAAACTCGGTTTTTCAAAGTTCGTGTCAATCGGCAACAAGGCCGATGTAAATTCAATCGATGTGCTCGAGTATTTTGCCGACGATGACGAGACCGAGATCATCCTGATGTACCTTGAAGATTTCGGTTCACCGCGCGAATTCAGCACCCTGGCGCGTAAGATTACGAAGCATAAACCGATTATCGCGGTCAAGGCGGGAACCACTGCTCAGGGTATGAAGGCGGCCTCGTCGCATACAGGCGCGCTGGCCGGTTCCGATGTCTCCGTGGCGGCTTTGTTCGAGCAATGCGGTATCCTGCGGGTTGGATCGATCCAGCAGATGTTTGATGTGGCTTCGTGTTTCGCGCGCAATCCACTGCCCAAAGGCGATCGCATCGGGGTGGTTACCAATGCCGGTGGTCCCGGTATCATTGCCACCGACAGCCTGATCAATTTCAACCTCAAACTTCCGGAGTATTCAGCCGCTACCAAGAAGAAAATCCGTCCGCTTCTGCCACCCGACACCCCGATAGATAATCCTCTCGACCTGATCGCGGGCGCGACTGAGGTCGAATTCGGCAAGGCCCTGCATGCCGCTTTCCACGACAAGAACATCGATGCGGTTTTCGGAATCTTCGTGCCACCGATTACAGTCGACCAGAACGCAGTCGCCAATACACTGGTCGATATGAAGAAAAATCATGACAAGCCGATGGTGGGGTGTTTTATGGGTGTTGGTCTTGAGTCGGCCGGGCTTGATATCCTGCGCGACAATGATGTGCCGTCATATATCTTCCCGGAATCCGCGGCCCGCGCGCTGGCTAATGTCAATCAGTATCGCAACTGGCGCGAGCGTCCCGATGGTGAGTTTAAAAAGTTCAAGGTCAACCGGAAGAAAGTCGAAAAGACGATCGCTGAGGCCGATTCAAATGAAATTATCGGTGAACAGGCCCTGGATATTCTCGAGGCCTACGGCTTCCCGATTGCGCCATACCTGTATGCTTTCTCAGTTGAAGAAGCGGTCAAGCACGCCAAAAAGCTGGGTTACCCGATCGCTATGAAAGTGAATACTCCCAAGATCCTGCATAAAACTGATCGCGGAGCGGTCCGTCTCGAC
>WJMC01000057.1 GCA_014728145.1 Candidatus Zixiibacteriota bacterium
AAAGGATTCAGGAAGCGAGATGCCTATCAGCGGGTAGATCTTTTCCGGAGGGACTGTCGGAAGCCGGCATGACTTGAACGCATGATTGAAACATTCGACGATAGCCTCGGAGGAGTCCGCCAGCGTGTAATCGAAATCAAATATTAAAGCCCGCTTGCTGAGCATACAGAAATATATCAAAAACACATGTATATTCCAAATAATTCCAGCTTTAACCGTAAGGAGGCGAGATCACTTCTTTACTGAATGTTAGCATAGTGTTACAGCTTGCTGTTGTCTTAGAATAGATGTAGTGATCTTTGTTATATTGATTAGATATTCTAAAAATAAGTTGCTTTTCGGCTTTGTAAATTGTATATGTAGTGCTAAGATATTTTGCATGGTATAATTCCCGGTTTAGGTCTGCTTATGACAGCATGGATATTAAGAAAGCGCACTTTTTGAACTCAAAGGAGGATTGATGGGTCAGGCACAAGAGGGAGATACAGTAAAAGTGCACTACACGGGAAAGCTGGACAATGGGATGGTTTTCGATTCATCCCAGGACCGTGAACCGCTCGAGTTCAAAATCGGCGCGGGTCAGGTCATCCCCGGCTTTGAAAAGGGCATAATTGGTATGGAAGTCGGTCAGAGCAAAACCGTAAAGTTACCCCCGGAGGAAGCCTACGGTCCCCAACGCGAGGAGCTGATTGCCGAGGTTAAAAAAGCCGATATCCCGGAAAACATCAAACCCTCGGTAGGTCAAAGACTGAGCCTCCGTCAACCGGACGGCAATACAGTCAATGTCACCGTCAGCGATGTCAACGAGGAGTCAATTACTCTCGATGCCAACCATTCCCTGGCGGGAAAGACCTTGATTTTCGATATCGAATTAGTAGAGATTTCTGGTTAAGATTATCCTCCCGTGGTGTTGTGATGCGCTTTGCCACGGGAGGATTTTTATTTTCTCATCTTATTTTCCACTGGAATTTCATCAGCATCGGTATATCATATATGAAATAGCTGAAAGGGAATCATGCCCAGACAAGTGATCGTAATCGGTGGTGGTGCTTCAGGTTTGATGGCCGCTGGTATTGCGGCTGAAAATGGTGCCCGGGTGATCGTGATGGAAAAGATGAAGCGACCCGCCCGAAAACTCGGCCTGACCGGAAAAGGGCGCTGTAATCTGACCAACACGGCTCCGCTTACTGAATTTATCGAGCACTTTGGATCCAATGGGCGTTTTTTGAGGCAGTCTTTCAATCGCTTCTTTTCCGATGATTTGATCTATTTCTTTAACAGGCTGGGGGTTCCGACTGAAATTGAACGAGGCGGTCGTGTCTTTCCAAAAAGCGAAAAAGCATTAGATGTTGTCCGGGCGCTTTTGCAATGGGTTGCGGATTGTGGGGTTTACATCAAAACTCAGGCAAGGATCAATCACATCAATATTGAAGATGACGGTGTAGCTGGCGTATCCGACCGCAATAACGGATATGAAGCCGATGTGGTGATTCTGGCGGCGGGCGGATCGTCCTATCCGAGGACTGGTTCGAACGGCGATGCTTACTACCTTGCCAAAACCACAGGTCATAGAATAATAAATGTGCGTCCAGCCCTGGTGCCTTTGGAAACCGAGGGTGATGTCGCTACCAGACTTGAGGGACTGAGCCTGCGAAATGTCGAAGCGAAAATCATTTCGAATGACAGAATCAAAGCCTCGCTATTCGGAGAGATGATTTTTACCGCTTATGGTGTCAGTGGACCGGTAATACTCTCTCTCAGTAAAACCGCGGTCGACCTGTTGCATGAAAAAAAAGCGGTCGAACTATCGATTGACTTAAAGCCGGCATTGGATTTTGACAAGCTGGATCGACGGCTTCTTCGTGATTTGGATCAGCATGGCAGACAGCGGTTGAAATCAATTTTAAAGGGACTGATGCCGCTACGATTGATTCCTGTATGTATTGAACAGGCATCCATCTCAGGTGAAAAGGTGGGAAACCAGATCAATTCCAAAGAACGACGCCGGCTCATAAACTGGCTCAAGGATTTTCGTCTCAAAATCAGGTCTCACAGATCATACGATGAAGCCATAGTCACTGCCGGAGGGATTGATCTCAAGCAGGTAAATCCTCGCACGCTTGAATCCAGGCTGGTGAAAGGTCTGTATTTTTGCGGAGAGGTTTTGGACCTGGACGGTGATACCGGAGGATACAATTTACAGGCCGCTTTTTCAACCGGATGGCTGGCTGGAAAATCAGCGGCCGAAGCTCTCAATATGTAGTATCAATTCAAAAAGGTGATGAAATGAATCGAATCAATGTATCATCAACTTCCCCATATGAAAAAATGGTTGGGTTTTCGCGTGCGGTCAGAATCGGTAACTTGATCTGTGTGGCCGGTACCGGCCCGGTCGGTGATGATGGCGAGACCGTCGGAAAAACAGATGCCTACGCCCAGGCGAAACGGTGCCTGGAGATCATTCGACGCTCGATTGAAGAAGCGGGTGGAAAAATCGAGGATGTTTTCCGGACCCGGATTTACGTCACCGACATGGAGCGCTGGGAGGATATATCTCGCGCCCACGGGGAGATGTTTGCGGACATTCGTCCAGCTTGTACCCTGGTCGAAGTTAGCAGGCTGGTGAGGCCGGAATGGTATGTTGAAATCGAGGCCGATTGTTTTCTTTCAGAACAAAAATAAGGCGGCCATTGCGGCCGCCTCTTATCGCCCAATAAGGAAGAAACAGAGTGATTATGGGGGAAAGACGTGTTAACTCCTCGGATTCTCTGCTAACCCGGGTAAAAGTGCCTGATTATATCGCAACACATCATATTCTGATTATTCCATTTCATTTTCAACTTCAACCGGTTTCGTGTCCGAGTTTTCAAGACGGAAGCGGCTGACCATAAGTTTGAGACCTTCGGCCTGCTGATTGAGTTCTTCAGCGGCAGCCGCGGACTGTTCGGCGCCGGTAGCTGTCTGACGTGTGATCGAGGAGATGCTCTCGACATTCTTGGAGATCTGCTCGGCGGCGGCAGACTGCTGTTCGGACGCGGTGGCGATCTGCTGAATCATGTCCATGACCTGCTGG
>WJMC01000058.1 GCA_014728145.1 Candidatus Zixiibacteriota bacterium
ACAGGCCTTATCTGACCTGGCTGTTGTCGATTACGCCACTCCCGGAAGCGAGGAACTTCCTGAAAAGATCGCATCCTATCTTCCGCAGGCGCGAATCCTGGTTCTCCGCAATCATGGCGTCACGGCGGTCGGGGAAGACATGGAGGAAGCTTACCTGCGACTGGAGGCCTGCGAACATTATTCGAGGATCTGTTTTCTGGCGAATCTGGCGGGTAAACCACGTTACCTGAGCTCATCGGAGCAGGATAAACTCAGGGACCTGCTGTGAATTTAGTACCATCCAAAATCTAGAGATCATGAGAAAGCGATTGCCTTAAATAGCTTTTTTTAGCTTATTGGTTTGCATAACGGGGCCAGCTTTGCAGGGGAGATTTATGGCCGGACGAAAAATCATAGTTGAACCATCAGATACTGTTTTTCAACTGCCTGAACCGCTGGGAGGGCAGTTCGACGGCCTCAAACGCAAAGTCCGTCGCAGAAATATCGATATCATCGATCTCGGCAAAATAGATATCCGTTTCCCGGAGAGTCTCAAGGGGCTCATTAAGGTAGACAACAGCCGTGTATGGGGCAATAAACTCGAACTGAACCGTTACGAGCAAGAACTTAAAAATCTTATCTCTGAATGGCTTAAAGAGGATTACCAGGTATCGTTCGATCCGGAGCGGGAGATGCTTTTGACGACCGGGAACACGCCGGGCCTGTTTACGGCTTTCATGAGCCTTCTGGGGCGGGGCGACAAGATCATGATACCTGAACCGGCTTTTTCGCTCTACCGCAGTTGTGCCCGTACATCCGGTGCGGAAGCAGAGACCTATTCGGTCAGTGAGATAACGAATTTCCTGCCTAACCTGGAGAAGATCAAAACCGCCTTCAGTCCCAAAAACAGGGTCAGAGCGCTGTTGATAAATTACCCTCACAATCCCACTGCGCGGGGAGTCGATTTGAAATTTTACAATCGCCTGTCAGAATTCGCCCTGAAAAACAACCTGATAATTTTCGCGGATTCGGTCTATTTGGTGCATGGGTCCGCGGGCTTCTCTCATCCGATGTATCTGCAGTCGACGAATGGTCTGGCGACCGGACTGGAATTCATCACTTTTTCATTCATCTTCAACCTGCCCGATTTTAAGATCGGTGTCGCCCTGGGTCACCGGGATTTCATCTCACCCCTGGCCAGGTTTAGATCCAGTTTCAACCTTGTGCCTTCGATGTTCGATATGGAAATTGCCATGCGTTTACTTAAGGAGCGCGGTCAGGTTTTCCAGACTTTCGCGGACCTTTACAGCAACAGGCGTGAACTGGTCTACGCAGAACTGGACAGGCTGGGCTGGGAATATCTGCCATCCGGTTATGCTCCTTTCGTCTGGATTAAGCTTCCTCATCGCCGGCGGGTTTCGATGACGTTCTGCCGGATGCTTTTGAAGCGGACCGGCGTGGTACTTCTGCCGGGAACTTTCTTCGGTGAAGAAGGCGAGGGCTTTGCACGGATTTCACTGGGTCAGAGCGAGGAAGATATCAAGACAGCGTTTGAGCGGATCAACAATTACTCCAAAGTTTACAAGGCTCCCAAAAAGATCAAGCCCCGGAGGAAAAGTGGCTGACATGATCCGGTTGACAAATATGGTATTCTACGCTTATCATGGAACCTCCCCTGAAGAACGCAAAACCGGCCATCGTTTCGAAGTCGATATAGAAGTTCACAACGATCTCTCCCGTGCGGGTGAATCAGATCGTCTTGAAGACACTATTAACTATACCCGGCTTTATAACCTGACTCAGGATATCTTCACCTCGCGCACCTACAATTTGCTCGAACGGGTGGCGTATCTTCTGGCGGATAGAATCTGTGAGGAATTCAGGCCCAGAAATGTCGTCGTGCGGGTGCGCAAGATGATCCCGCCTATCCCGGGAAATCTTGATCATATCGAAGTTGTGGTGGAAAAAGGAGCTTAAAGGATTGACAGGCGGTGAGTTTCGTATTTAATTTCAGCTTATGCCCGAACATTTGTTTTATTTGAGCCTCGGTTCCAATCTGGGCCACAGGTGTAAATTTTTAGAAGAGGCGATAAATCTTATAAAAGAATCCGGTCAAATCAGGATCAAGGCTGTTTCTCCGGTCTATGAGACCGAACCGGTCGGCTTTACTGACCAGGACAGTTTTCTAAATCTGGCAGTAGCGGGTGAAAGCTGTCTTGAGCCGGATGAGCTCTTGAATGTCCTGATGGAGGTTGAATCCGCTGTCGGAAAGAAGGCAGAGTTCAAAAACGGGCCTCGCGAGATAGATATAGATATTTTGCTTTATGATGACATGATCGTTGAATCGGACAAACTACTGATACCTCATCCACGCCTGCGTAGCCGTGAATTCGCGTTGCGACCGCTTTTAAGTCTCGATCAGGGTTTGAATGATCCAAAGACGAACGTACCTTACGCCGAATACCTGGCGGAGGTTCAAGGCTCTGCCGGCGTATCCATAAGGGATGACATAGATTTCAGGCACCTCGTTAGCAAATGAAAGATCTTAACTACATAGCTATAGACGGCCCGATCGGGGTTGGAAAAACCAGCCTGACCAAGCTTCTGGCGAACCGACTCGGTGCTCATCTTATTCTGGAGGAAGCTACCGAAAATCCGTTCCTGGCTGATTTTTACAACAACCGCAAGAAGTATGCATTCCAGACTCAGATATTCTTTCTTTTGGAGCGTTATCAGCAACTCTCCAAACTGGAAAGCCATGATCTCTTTCGGCAGAAGATTGTGGCCGACTATACTTTCGAGAAGGATTGTCTGTTTGCCAAGGTCAACCTCTCGGACCGTGAATTGATCCTGTACAACAAGATCGCGGAATCCATAGCGACTGAAATCCCCCGTCCCGACCTGGTAATATTTCTTCAGGCGGCCACCGAGACACTTGTCAAGAGAATCAAGGGGCGCGGGGTGCCGTTTGAAAGAAATATAGACTATAATTATCTCGATGAACTCAACGAGGCTTATAATACATTCTTTTTTGAGTACGATGAAACACCGCTTCTGGTTGTTAAGACCGATGAGTTTGATTTCGTCAATCAGCCTGAGAATTTTGAGGAACTTTTGGAACAGATCAAAAAGCCATTGTCCGGCACTCATTATTATATACCGCCCGATTCCCTTGAACTTTGATTCGATATCGAAAGGCAGACCGTGAAATCAGATAAAATCAGCGCACCGTCATTATTGAAGAAAAAGCAGTCCGGCGAGAAAATAGTCTTTTTGACAGCTTATGATTACTATACAGCGCGCCATCTGGACAAGGCCGGAGTCGATGGTCTTTTGGTGGGCGATTCGCTCAACATGGTGGTCTACGGCCATGACAACACGCTCAACCTGCCGTTGTCGCAGATGCTCTATCATTGCGAGGCTGTCAGTCGCGGAGCACCGCGTCCGCTGGTAGTTGGTGATATGCCGTTTATGAGTTACCAGGTTGCGGTCGAACAGGCGGTTGAAAATGCCGGACGCTTCATGACGGAAGGGCGTGTGCAGGCTGTCAAGCTCGAGGGCGGTCTGGAACGTGCTGAAACCGTACGGAGAATAGTAGAAGCCGGCATACCGGTCATGGGGCATATCGGCCTGACTCCACAGTCGATTTTCAAGTTCGGCGGTTACAGGGTGCGCGGACGCCAGAAAAGAGAACAGAATTATCTGCTGGAATCAGCCCAGGCATTGCAGGAAGCGGGTTGTTTTGCAATCGTACTGGAGGCGATCAAGTCGGATATCGCGGCCCGAATTACGGAGAAACTTCAGATTCCTTCAATCGGAATCGGTGCCGGGGCAAATGTCGACGGGCAGATCATGGTAGTTAATGATATTCTGGGTATGGATGAGGAATTTTCCGCCAAGTTTGTTCGTAGATATTTCGATCTCGGTCTCAAGATCCGGGAAGTCATCGCACGCTTTGTCGAGGATGTCAAAACCGGCGACTACCCGACCGAGGATGAGAGTTACAAATAGCCATTACCCTCATATGAAAACCATTAAATCACCGAAATCTATGCAACTTTTGTCCCGCAGAACGGGTCAAACCGGTAAGTCTATCGGGCTGGTGCCGACCATGGGCGCGCTTCACAAAGGACACCTGGCCCTGGTTGAGAGGGCTTTAAAGCTGACGGACTTCGTGGTTGTGTCGATATTCGTCAACCCGACCCAGTTCGGGGCTGGTGAGGATTTCAGCCGTTATCCGCGAACTTTTTCGGCAGATAGGAAATTGCTTGCGGAACTGGGAGTCGATTCTGTATTCTCGCCTTCGGCAGATCAGCTCTATCCTGCGGATTTCGAGACTTATGTTGCGGTCGAGAAGATGTCGCAGGTATTGGAAGGAGAGTTTCGGCCGACCCATTTTCGGGGAGTGACCACGGTTGTGGCAAAGTTGTTCAATATCGTCAGGCCCGATGTTGCTGTCTTCGGGCGCAAAGATTTTCAGCAGGCGGTGGTTATAAAAAAGATGGCCCGTGACCTGAATTTCGATGTGAAAATCGTTACAGTGCCGACAGTCCGGGAGAAATCGGGGCTGGCTAAATCATCGCGCAACAAGTACTTCTCGCCGGAACAGCTCAGGCGTGCGGTTGTTCTATATGATAGCCTGAAAATGGCGGAAAAAATGATAAAAGCGGGACACAGACAGGCCTCGAAAATAAAATCGGCCATGAAACGCCGGATAAACCAGACTCCCGGAACCAGGATCGATTATATCGCTATAACTGATGAGGAATTGAATGAATTGAAGAGGCTGTCGGGAAAAATCACAATCTCTCTGGCGGTATGGCTTGACGAGGTTCGACTGATTGATAATATTAGCCTCAATCTGGGAAAATGATATGTTGATAAAGATGCTCAAATCGAAAATCCATCGCGCCACGGTTACGCAGACCGATCTGGAATATGAGGGTTCATTGACTCTCGATCGCGATCTGATCGAAGCTGGTGGTTTTTTGCCGCATGAAAAGGTGCATGTTTTCAATATCGATAATGGTGCCCGTCTGGAAACCTATATCATCGAGGGTAAACCGGGAAGCGGAGAGGTCTGTTTGAACGGCGCGGCGGCCCGTTTGGGACACAGGGGCGACAAGGTCATTATCGTCTCGTTTTGTCTTTTGACTCCGGAGGAGGCTGAGGGACATAAACCGACGATCGTGACTGTCGATAACAGTAATAAAGTCAAGTGATGAACAACCACATTGAAAATACAGCCGCGGTCGTTCTGGCGGCCGGCAAGGGCAAGCGGATGAAGTCCGACCTGCCGAAGGTTTTACATGAGATTGGAGGCAGGCCGCTGGTTTGTCATGTAGCCGACAGCCTGGTCGAGCTGGGCCTGAAGAGGGCTGTTTTCGTGGTCGGGTTCAAAAAGGAGATGGTGATTGAAGCTCTCTCCGATTATGATTATGATTTCGCTGTTCAGGATGAGCAACTCGGGACCGGTCACGCGGTTATGATGGCCAGAGATAAACTGGCTGAGTTTGAGGGTGATATCCTGGTGCTATTGGGCGATGTGCCGTTTTTACGGCCCCGGACTGTAGCCGGGCTTTTGGATGAGCATCGCAGGCGGGGGGCAGTGGCCACTGTACTGACCGCGGACCTGCCGGATCCGACCGGATATGGCCGGATTGTGCGCGCTGACAGCGGTCTGGTAAAAAAGATTGTAGAACACAAGGACGCCACCGAAAAAGAACGCCGTATTACTGAAATTAACTCCGGTACTTTCGTATTTAACAGGAAGGCTCTCTTTTCCGGACTGGATTTGATTGACAATTCCAACTCACAGGGAGAATACTATCTGACTGACCTGATGGAGATCTTTTTGAGCCAGGGCAGGATTACCGCCGCCTACAAGACCGATGATTATCGAGAGGTCTCGGGCATCAATTCCAGAGAACAGCTCGAGGAACTCAAAAAAGCTTATAATCTTAACTAAATGCTTGACAAAATTGATTAAAAATCAATTTATGATGTACGGAGCAGGGGGTTGTGAAGGAGCAATTCTATGAAAACTTTTATCTGCGCATTTTTATCAGTGTTTATAATCGCCGCATCGCTTTCGGCCCAGTCAGCTCTTGATCGTCCCAATGACGACAAGCAGGAAGTGGCCGATGCTATCGGCAAGGATCGTGTGGACAGTAAGTTTTCCCTGTTCGACCTGTCGCGTCTCGACATGAATCATTCCTATTCGATAGCCTGGTTTTCCTCGGGCGGCAAGGGTACCACCCTGGCGATGTACATGAATTCGATGACATATCAGATTTCCAGGCCGTTGACATTGCATCTCGATCTGGCCTGGGTTCATCAGCCGGGAAACCTGCTGTTCTCTGACCGGGGTACTCCCACGGATTACGGCAGTATCTACCCGAGTTTCAGTCTCGAATACAGGCCATCGGACAAATTTCATCTGGAAATAGGTTACCATTCCTATCCCGCCAGCTACAATTATAATTACTATCGTCCCTGGTATGACAGGTACGATCGGGATTGGCCCGGTTCCTTTTTCAGGGATAGTCGCGATCATTAGAACAGCCGATGCTGCGAAAGAAGAAAATACCTCCACACAAGAAGTACAGGCAGAGGACAGCCTACAAGCCGAATCGGTTTATCGATTTGACATTGATCGGGTTGTCGGCAGTTGTGGTTTTGCTTTTGGGCTCGACCGCAATTCGGTTCGTCCGCGCTGAGACCAAGGTCCTGCCACAACAGATCAGTATCGTCAGGACCCAGATCGCCAATGGATGCGGTGAATCGGGAGCCGCGGCTGATTTCGCCGAATTTATAAAAAAGCAGGGAGACGATAATTTAAAGTTCGATGTTATCGATGTCACCAATTTCTCGAATTCAGCCATGCCGCGTACCATGATCCTGATCCGTGACCCTGGTGTAGCTGTGGAGGCTGAGCGGATTGCGCGGAGACTGGGTATCGATCCCGATGATGTGGTCACTCGTGAACTGGAGGACAATTTCTTGTCGCTGGATATCACAGTGGTTGTCGGCCGGGATTACAATAAACTCAAGAGCCAGACTGCTGTCTTGAAAACAGATATCCTCAACGGTTGTGGAATCAAGGGGGCGGCCATGAAATTCGGAATCGTCTTGAAGCAGATGTCCGATGACGATATTGAATTCCTTGTCGGCGACCAGAAAAACTGGGACAGCTTCGATGTGAAAGAGAGCCTTCTCCTGGTGAAATCCAGAAAAGCGGAAAAAGTTGCCCCGCAAGTCGCAAAAGCCTTGAATATTAAAAAAGATAATGTAATATTGGATAACCCTGAGAGAAGTCCCGGCGAGGCTGATATCGCGATAGTAGTAGGTCGTGACTGGGGACACAGGCTTTCAACCAATTGATTATTCGAAAGGAGATTTAACAGGCAGAATTGGAAAACAACGCGAAGGAACTCGCCCACAAAGCAGGCGTTTGTGCCCTCGACAAACGTGCCGACGACATTAAAATCCTGGATTTACGAGACAAAACCTCCATCACAGATTATTTTGTAATATGCTCCGCCAATGCCGCCATGCAGGTGCGCGCGATCGCGGACAATATCCAGGAGACACTTGAAGGTGAAGGCCACCAGGTCTGGCATGTCGAGGGATACGAAAGCGGGCGCTGGGTTCTGCTTGATTTTGTTGATGTAGTAGTACATGTATTTCTCGATGAGGCCCGGGATTTTTACGGCCTCGAGAGATTGTGGGGCGATGCTCCGGTGGAAGTTATCGAGTAAACCTGGTCAGCTCCAAGACAACCCCCGTCATTTGGCAGAAATGTTCGCTTAATCATAGAATAAAATCTTCGTACAATCATCATAGAAAGGACCTTTAACCAATGGATATCACCGATCTGAAAAACCATACCATCTCGGATTTGCTGAAGATGGCAGAGGAGCTGGATATACCCGGCGTTTCCGGCCTGCGAAAGCAGGAATTAATCTTCAAAATTCTGGAAGCTAATACGGAAAAAGACGGGCTGATTTTCGCCGAGGGCGTGCTCGAAATTTTAGACGAGGGCTACGGTTTTCTGCGTTCACCCGACTACAACTATCTGCCCGGTCCTGACGACATCTATGTTTCGCCGTCGCAGATCAAACGTTTCGATCTCAAGACCGGGGATACGGTCAGCGGGCAGGTGCGTCCGCCCAAGGAGTCCGAGCGTTACTTTGCGCTCTTAAAGATTGAGGCGGTCAATTTCGAAAATCCGGAAATCGCCAAGCATAAGATACTGTTTGATAACCTGACCCCGCTTTACCCGCAGGACAAGTTTAAACTGGAGTTCACTGCCAAGGACTGGACCACAAGG